>NZ_JBCOCI010000003.1:0-184538 GCF_040929485.1 Phocaeicola sp. RTP21198st1_B8_RTP21198_201120
ATATTGACAGTCTGTTTTATAGCCACTTCTTGTGTAGCCATTCCGATAAAGGAAACTACCAAAGTCTTTGCAGAACTTGGAACATTTGATAATGTAAATTTACCATCCATGTCAGTAACTGTACCTACAGTGGTACCTTTTACTAAAATAGAGGCGCCAACTACGGGTAATCCGTCCTCTTCCGAAATAACAGTACCTGTTACTTTCGTGATCTGAGCGGTTACCAAACCTATACCTACAAAAAGGCAGGTCAATAACAGCATTAATTTTCTTTTCATAAAATTCTCTCTTAAAGTTTAACTTTACATTAATATAAATTCATTCACTCTAACAAATTGCAAAGGTATGAATAAAATTGTAATCTCAAACAAATTATTGTAAAAATCATACTAAACTGCTATATTTTTATGCTTTTGGGCATTTAAAACTCACAAAAAACGAAAATAAACCTCATATTTATTCTTTTTTTAAAGTCGTAAGAAAAAGAGAGTTTCAAATTATAACTGACCATATAAACATACATTAACCTATAAACGTTAACAAATCGCCTAATAAATATAAAGATGAGAACAAAATAGCAGAATAATGCTTTTCTACTTTTCTTTATTGCGTCTTATTATAGAATTTCAATTTAAAGAATTAAATTATGAGGAAAATCAGTTATCGTTTCGTTTACAATCGAAAAAAAAGTTTAAATGACAGAGGAACTGCTTTAGTTCAAGTTGAAGCTTACTTGAATAAAAAAAAAGTGTATTTTTCTACGCATGTTTATTTACGGCCAGAACAATGGGATGTAAAAAGAAAGATTATTAAAGAGCATCCTAATCAAGATGCACTGAATGGCATGCTTAATGAATTTATTATAGAATTAGAAAAGAAAGAATTAAGTTTGTGGAGGCAAGGAAAGACAATAACCTTAAGCCTCATAAAAGAAGAGTTCAAATCGAACACAGATGCTTCATTTTTAGGGTTTGCACGTAAAGAAATAATGTCTTCTCAGCTAAAAGACAGCACAAAGCGTAACCATTTAACGACAATATCCCTTTTACAATCGTTCAAACCGACAATTGAGTTTGAAGACTTAACCTATAATTTCGTTACAGATTTTGAAAAATTTCTTTATGATTCCGACTATCAAACAAATACAGTAGCTAAACACATGAAGCATTTGAAATCTTTTGTTAATGCTGCAATTAATAAAGGATACATCGATCCTAATAACTATGCTTTTAGAAGATATAAAATTAAAATGAAAGAAGGAAAGCATGTTTTTTTATTACCGGAAGAAATGAAAAAATTAGAAGAAGTGTCTTTGATAGGAAGAAATAGTTGTTTGGAACATACTCTTGATGCATTTTTATTTTGCTGCTATACGGGATTGCGTTATTCTGATTTTGTAAGCTTAAATGAGAAAAATATCGTAAAAATGGATGGAAAATTATGGCTAATCTTTGACTCTGTCAAAACTGGTGCAGAAGTGAAATTGCCTTTAAGTTTATTGTTTGAAGGTAAAGCTTTAACTTTGTTACAAAAATACCAAGGAAAATGGAGTTCTTTTTTTTCAATAAAAAATAATTCAAGCGTAAATAAAGAATTGATACGAATTGGTAAATTGGCTAGAATAAACAAACACTTTTCATTCCACTCTGCAAGGCATACCAATGCTACTTTATTGATATATAAAGGTGCTAATATAACAACTGTACAAAAATTGTTAGGACATAAAAATCTTGCTACAACACAAATTTATGGAGAAGTAATGGGAAGTACAATCGTACGAGATCTAAAAAAATGTCAAAAAAGGTAGTAAACTCTATTGTCTATACAATATTTCTTATAAAGACGAGGAAGGGTCATTTTCAAAAGTGAATGTAGTCTTATCTTCTTAATAAAGTTTATCGTTTTGTGAACATGATAAATTTTTGTTGTGGTTGCAATACGATAAACTAAAAGAAATAAAATGTGACAATATTCATATCTTGGCATAACTGGGTAGAAAATAGGTACCAAAGTTCTTGAATTTCTGCAAGAATCATATATGTATACCATATAATATTCATATATAAAATTTTGCATCGGAAAATGATGATAATAGTTTGCCACTTTACTTCATGCCCCCTGTTTTCTTCTGTAATTCGAAGAGCAAACAATCTTTTGGAAGCCTTAAAATATAAAAAGACCAAGAAATATCAACTTTGGCAATACATTCAATACATAAATGAAAGATATAGGCTATCCATCCAAAAACTTTACTTAAAGCTCAATGCTTAGAAATTGTAGGACATTCTTAAGATCTATATAATATATATACGAATTACAGAATTAATAATTTTGTAATAATTATAGAATCAAATTGTAACTTAAGTAATATACAAGTATAGCTTAAAACAAATAGACCTAAAATGGATAAATTAGAATTCAAGAATAAAACTAATCAAAGCCATTTTGACTAATAATATTTGTCTTCATTTGATTTAATATAAAGTTATGTGGATTATGCTCTCGTTTACCTCACTTTTTGTAGAGAAACGGGAAAAGAGAAGGATACTAAAACAGATATTTATACACCTGTATACATATTGTTCTGTAAAACAAAGATTTAGAATATTATGTAAAAAACAAAAAGTGAGAACATGGATATAATGATACAACTTAATATTAATTGTTATTCATAGATTAGTATTGTATAAACTCATATATTAGAAAAACATGTAACCTTATAATATCATTTTGTATATTTAGGAATGTGTAACTCTGTACGATATAAAATCTTCCTATTAGCTTGAAAAGAATATTTCTATTAATAGTGAAAATTTTCGTAGCACTCTTTTTGCACATATTTTCTATTTATACAGGATGAACCTTATTAAAAAGCCAAGATTGTTTTAAAGCAAAGATAAGGGGCTCTTTTAAGAACAAATTTATGTTATTTAGGGGCTATCGATATCTTTTCAGTGAAGATAATAAATTTAGTTTCATTTTATGAACAGGGCAGCGGTGAGTGTTACAAAATGTTATACGTCTATTATTTCTTTCAGTAGAAGAAAGGTAGAAAACAATTATTTTCATACTCTTAGAATGGCTTAAATAAAGAAAAACAGATAAGACTTTAGTGTATTAAATACTGATTATCAATAAATTAAATAACTGATTAGTTCTGCAAAGACTTTGGTGGTTTCCTTTATCGGAATGGCTACACAAGAAGTGGCTATAAGACAGACTGTTAATATCACTTTGAAATCTGATACAGAGATGCTTGACGATGTGGTAGTTGTAGCTTATGGTACTGCGAAAAAGTCGTCTTTTACAGGTTCTGCGACTGCTGTTAGTGGAGAAAAAATAGCAAAAATGCAGGTTTCTTCAGTTTCTAAAGCCTTGGAAGGTGCAGCAGCAGGTGTACAAGTAATCAACACCAGTGGGCAGCCTGGAGAAAATGCTAAAATAAGAATCCGTGGTATTGGCTCTTTTAGTGCATCGTCGGCTCCTTTATACGTAGTTGATGGTATGCCTTATGATGAAGAGTCTGTTAATGCATTGAATCCTGCCGACATTGAAAGCATGTCTATATTAAAAGATGCTGCATCTGCATCTCTTTATGGTTCACGTGCGGCAAATGGTGTTGTGATGATCACTACCAAAAAAGGTATGGTAGATAAATCCAAAGTAACTCTTGATGCACGCTGGGGAGTAAATACTCGTGGTGTTCCAGAATATGATATCATGAAAGATCAAAGAGAATACGTACTAACAGCTTGGAATACTTTGAAAAATCAATCTACAGGTGCAGAAGCTTCCGAAGGATTAATAGGTAGCATTGGGTACAATCCATTCATCGGTGTAGCTAATAATGCCATGGTTTCAGCAGATGGTGTAGTTAGTTCTGCGGCTCTCCGCCATAATGACGATTGGGCTGATGCCGCATTACATAATGGTATGCGTCAGGAATATAATTTGAGTCTGCAAGGTGGTAACGCTAAGACAACTCATTTTTTATCATTGGGATATTTGAAAGATGAAGGAATTTTAAGGCATACTGACTTCGAACGTATTTCAGCACGTGCCAATATTAATCATACTGTAAATAAGTTTATTGACATCAATGGTAATTTGGCTTACGCAAGAGCGGAAAAAAATGCAGGCCAGTCACAAAATGCTAGTTTGTCTAATTACTCTAATGCCTTTATGTTCACTCAGCAAATCGCTCCTATTTATCCTGTATATGCGTATGACGAAAACGGAAATCGCATATATGACGAAGAAGGCAACACTGTTTATGATTTTGGTGATGGTACATATAGTACACGTATGGGCGGTTTCAGTAATCAAAATGTTGCAGCTAACTCTGGGTTGGATGTGCATCAGACTTTGAATGACAATTTTAATGGCCGTGGTACTATCAACATTAATATTATTGATGGTTTAAAAGCGACTGCTAACATTGGTTATGATTTAATGAATCAAATCCGTACAGACCATATGAATCAGTTATATGGGGATGCTGCTAATGTGAATGGTCGTACTTATAAATATAATCAACGTATTGAATCGTTTACAGCAAATCAACTTTTAACTTATAGTAAAGCATTTGGCCATCATAATATTGACATAATGGCTGGTCACGAATCTTATTCATATACACTGAAATATCAGTATACTCATAAATACAATTTTTATACTATTGGAAATCCTGAGTTCAACAATGCCATAACTATGAGTGATATGAATTCATATACACAAGAACATAGTATGGAAAGTTTCTTTGGTCGTGTAAACTATGATTTTGATAACAAGTATTATCTATCTGCAAGTATTCGTTCAGATGAATCTTCCAAATTCCATCCTGATCACCGGCGTGGTACTTTTTGGTCTGTCGGAGGTTCTTGGAGATTAACACAGGAAGAGTTTTTGAAAGATGTGGAATGGTTGTCTAATCTTAAACTAAAAGCAAGTTATGGAACACAAGGTAATGATGGAATTCTTGATATAAATGGTTATGTAGTCTATCAACCATATTTGAAGCAATATTCTGTAACCAATAATAACGGAGATTTCTCTGTAGTCGAAACTTATCGTGGAAATAAAGATTTGACTTGGGAAAAAAGCAAAAATTTAAATATCGGTTTGGAAGCTGCTTTTCTTAATAACCGTTTGAAACTAGAAACTGAATATTTCTTGAAGAAGACTTCGGATATGTTGTACAATATGCCTTATCCCATTTCTTCTGGAATTTCTTACGTTCCAATGAACCTGTTGGATATGCAGAACAAGGGGATTGAATTTACCATTTCTGCCACCCCAATTCAAACAAAAGATTTTATATGGAATTTATCTTTTAACGGTACACACTATAGCAATAAGATTTTGAATCTTCCAGAAGACAAAAGAGAGAATGGAATTATTCATGGTACCGCTTCTTTGTTCCGCTTAATGGAAGGAGGGTCTATTTATGATCTTTATACGTATGAATATGCAGGTGTTAATCCAGAGACAGGAGCGGCACAATGGTATATGGATGAGAAAGATGCTAATGGCAAGGTGACCGGAAGGACCGTAACCGAAGACTATACTCAGGCAAGCAAATATGAATTAGGTTCTACTTTGCCCGATTTCCAAGGAGGTTTTTCAACTGATTTTGCATACAAAGGAATCGATCTTTCTATAGCTACAAACTTTCAAATTGGTGGAAAGATATATGACAGCATGTATTCTTCTTTCATGCATGCGGGAAGCAATATTGGCAGCAACTGGCATAAGGATATCTTGAATGCTTGGACTCCGGAAAACAAAAATACAAATGTGCCTATAATGGATGGTGCGCAAAATAGTAATAGCCAATCCTCACGTTTCTTGATAAATGCATCATTCTTTAACATCCGTAACATTTCATTAGGATATACTTTCCCGAAAGAATGGATGAAAGCAATATCAGCAAGCAGTGCACGTATTTACGTATCTGCCGATAATGTAGCTTTATTCTCTAAACGTAAAGGTATGGACCCCCGCCAATATGCTTATGGATATTCGGCTGCCAATTATTCTGCGATTCGTACTTTATCATTCGGCATTAATTTGAACTTTTAAAAGAATAGAATTATGAAATATACAAAATATTTAGCAATATTGGCTGCAGCGTTTATGATGGGATCTTGTAGCGATGACTTTTTGGACAAGGAACCTTCAGAAAATGCATCAGAGGACCAAATTAAAGATTTGCTTGATAAAGATCCTACAGCTATTCAAGCATACATTACAGGATATTACAAAAATATGTTTTCTCCGGAAGCACAGCAAAGTCATGATGATTTCGGGTTAAAGGCATTTGAATTGGCCACAGACTTGATGGGAGATGATATGGCGTATATGACTTCACACTTCTTCGTATATGATTATCTGCTTGACAACCGTGCTTCAAGTTATCGTCGTACTACCACTTACTGGCAAGAATTATATGCTGTAATCAGTGGTGCAAATGAAGTAATCAGCGGTCTGAAAGAACAAGCGGACAGCGGTGATGAGAGTGTTGAGAAGATGCTGGGACAAAGTTACACTATACGTGCTTACTGCTATTTTTGGTTAATAAACATGTACCAACAACCTTATGAATGGAATAAAGATAAATTAGGTATTCCTATTTATACTGAATCTGAAACCAAATTGAATCGTGTTCCTGTAGGTGAGGTCTATGAACAGATATTAAGTGATATAGATAAAGGATATAATTATTTGAAAGGAAAAGGAATATCCAAGAAAGATGAATTAAATGAATATGCAGCAGCTGCTATTTATGCAAACATTCTTTCATTTGTTAATGATTATCCCGATCAATGGAATGAAGTTGCTAAATACGCAAAATTGGCTATTGAAGGTGGCTCACTGATGAGTGAAAAAGAATTACTTTCCGGCTTTAATGACCTTTCTTTGAGCGAAGTGTTGTGGGGGGCTGATATTAATGGTGAAACGAATACATTCTACGCTTCATTCATGAGTCAAGTTGATCCTTACGGTCCGGGATATGGTGGTAATTTAGGAAATTACAAAATGATTTCCAGTGATTTGTATGAAAAAATTTCAGATAATGACATTCGTAAAAAATGGTTTGGAGTTGATTTGGGAGAAGCAAATACTCATTATAAAGTAAGACAATATGTGCAGCGCAAATTTATTGATGTAGGTTCTACCGCGCCTGGTTTTACTCCTACAGGTGATACTTTTTGCTCTGACTATATTTATTTGCGTACTGGTGAAATGTATTTTGTAGCTGCAGAAGCATTATATAGGGCAGGGAAAGAAAGTGAAGCCAAAACAATGCTGACTACGATTATGAAAACTCGTAATCCAAAATATGAAACATCCGCAACAAGTGATGCACTTTTACAAGAAATTGAACTTCAAAAGCGTATTGAAATGTGGGGTGAAGGTCGTCGTTTATTTGATATGAAACGTCGTAATGAAAGTTTGGATAGGACACATGCAATTAATCATAGTGCGATTGCTCCAAAGGAAGTCCCTGCAGGTAGTAAATTATTCATTTATCAAATCCCCGATAAAGAGTTAAATGCCAATAGTGAGATTACTGATAAAAACGAATAACTAATAATAAGTCTATAATAAAAAAGATGCCTAGATTACTAGGCATCTTTTTTATGCTTAAGGTAGAATAAAAGTAGACATAAAATCAAATTATTTTTTTCTTTTTATAATATATAGTTGATTTATAGTTTGTTATAATAGACGTAATATTGTATATCTGTAAGAAAACAGAATGCTAAAACTTTGATTACTAGATGCTTTTTTGTATATTTTAGTTCTGCAAAGACTTTGGTGGTTTCCTTTATCGGGATGGCTAGTCAAGAGGTTTCTATCAAACAGAATGTTAGCATCATTTTAAAATCTGATACTAAAGTGCTTGGAGAAGTGATGGTTGTTGCATATGGTACTGCAAAAAAGGAATCTTTTACAGGATCAGCATCCGTTATTAATAATAAGAAACTGGAATTACGTCCTATAAGTAATGTTACTAAAGGATTGGAAGGACAGACTACAGGTCTGTTAACAACTTCAGGCTCAGGTCAACCTGGCGAAGCTGCCAAGATCGTGATTCGCGGTTACGGTTCCATCAATGCCTCACAAGATCCTTTGTATGTAGTTGATGGAATACCTTTTAGTGGAGATATGAGTTCTATCAATCCTGCCGATATTGAAAGCATGACAGTTTTAAAAGATGCTTCAGCCGGAGCCCTTTATGGAGCCCGTGGTGCAAATGGTGTAATTATGATTACTACCAAACAAGGAAAAGAAGGCAAGACTAAGGTATCTTGGCGTTCTACGGCAGGTTGGTCTTCACGTTCCTTGAAAGCCTATGACATGGTTGACCAAAAAGAATTTGTACAGTTAACGTATGAAGGTTTACGCAACGGATATATCTTTGACAATGGATATAACTGGGAAGCTGCCGGTAGACAAGCATCAGCAGATTTAGGTGGCGTTTTAGGTGGAGAACAATATAATCCATTTAAAAATTACACATGGGGAACAATTATAGATCCTGCAACAGGTAGAGTGCAGGGTGATGCTACATCCGCATGGAATGAATCTTGGATGGATGCAATACAAAGAGACAATGCATTTCGTCATGAACACCAGTTGTCTGTTAATGGAGGTACAGAAAAGACCAAATATATGTTCTCTTTGGGATATTTAAATGAAGATGGCATCTTGATTAATACCGGTTTCCAACGTTATAATGCCCGTGCAAACATAAACACAGAAGTGAATAAATGGATGAAGACTGGATTGAATGTGTCACTTTCCAATTCCACACAAAATTTCAGTGATTACGAAGGTTCATCTAATTCAAATGTGTGGTACTCTGCACAATTTATGGCTCCGATTTACCCGGTGTATATAAAGGGAGAAGATGGTAAAGATGTATTAGATGCCGATGGAAATCGCCAACTGGACTACGGTGACGGTAGTGTACAACGCCCACAGTATAGTGATTTCAATCCCGTAGGCGGTTTGGTAGATGACAAGGCTGATATAAAAACAGATGTAGCCGGTTTGCGCACATTTTTGGCATTCGGCTCAGATTCGGAAGATGCCGGATGGGCTAAAGGTATTAAGCTGACTTTAAACTTTGGTCTGGACTACCGGAACAAATCTCAAAAATCATATATGAATATGCACCATGGTAATCAGGCAGCTGCCGGCGGTTTGTTGATGAAATATAACAGAAGAACCCAATCTTATACTTTTAACCAGTTACTGACATGGGGGCGTTCTTTTAACTTTCATAACATCGATCTTTTGGTTGGTCATGAATTTTATGCATACAAATATGAATTTCTGTCTGCCGGAAAAACCAATTTAGTAGATGGTATTCTTGAATTGCGTCCGGGTACAAATCTATACAATGCAGACTCGTATTCGGAAGATTATCGTGTGGAATCCTTCTTTGGGAGATTCAATTATAACTTTAATGAAAAATATTATTTTTCAGCCTCTATCCGTACGGACGGTTCTTCACGCTTCCAAAAAGATAACCGTTGGGGTACTTTCTGGTCTGTCGGTGCCAACTGGAGAATTTCACAAGAAAAGTTTATGCAGAATTTGACTTGGATTTCTAATTTATCAGCTAAAATCAGTTATGGTGAACAAGGTAATGATAATCTGTTAAGATATGATAGTCTTGAAGGAGGATATGTACCGGATTATTATCCTTGGCAAGGACTCTATCCATTGGAATATCCGAATGCCAATCAAGTAGGAGGTCTGATCGGTGCTTTGGAAAACAAAAAACTTTCATGGGAAAAAAGCGGTAATTTAAATGTCGGTATTGAGGCAAGTATGTTTGACGGACGCTTGAATGTTAGTGCTGAATATTATAACCGCAAAACAACGGATATGTTGCTGGGATACCCTAAGGCTACTTCTAGTGGATTCTCTGAATACAATGCGAATATCGGTTCTATGCGTAATACCGGGTTTGAATTTAGTTTAGGTGGTTCCCTTATCAAAACCACTGATTTTATATGGAACTTAACTTGGATGGGCTCTACTGTAACCAATAAAGTGCTGAAACTAACTGGGGAATCTCCTGAAATTATCAAGGGAGTTTTCAGTATTAAAGAGGGAATGCCTATTAATACATATTATATGGCTAAATCTGCCGGTGTGGATCCTGCAACAGGAGCGCAGCTCTATTGGGTATATGATAAGGATGATAATGGCAACATCACTAACGAATATATCAGCAGTGACTATCAAAAAGCTGCGAACAGCAAATATTATTCCGGCAGCCGTATACCTGATTTATATGGTAGTATCAATACCGATTTCTCTTACAAGAATTTCGATTTGTCAATATTGGGTACATATTCTATAGGAGGTAAAGTTTATGATTCATTATACGCTGGTTCTATGGAAGTTATGTATGCAGGCAATACATGGAACAAACATGCTTTGAGACGTTGGCAACAACCTGGTGACATCACAGATGTACCTCGTATTCAAATTGGAGGTTCCTACACAGCTTCAGACCGTTTTTTAGTTGATGCTTCATACTTTGCTATCAAAAATATCACTTTGGGCTACACTATTCCCAAACAATGGCTAAAGAAGGCCGGGCTAGAGTCTGTCCGCATATTCGGATCGGTAGATAATCTCGCTTTATTTTCTCATTTGGACGGTATGGACCCACAGTATAACTTCAAGGGCGAAACAGACTATTCTTATGCTCCCAACAAGACTTATTCAGTAGGTTTTGAAATTAATTTCTAACAATTTAAAAGAATACAGGAAAGTATGAAAAAAATATTTAAATACATATTTGCCGGGATGGCTGCAATGTCTGTGGTAGCTTGCAGTGAGGATGCTTTGGAAACCAGTCCTTCATCTTCTGTTTCTGGCAACGAATTATTAGGAACAGCAACTAATGCATTAGTATCATTGAATGGTGTATATCGAGCAATGTATACAGCAGGGGTTTCAAACAGCTCTAACACTCATCAATGTTTCGGTATCACAGCTTATAATCTGGTGGCAGATGTTATGGGTGAAGATTGCATTATGAACGGACAAGGTAGCGGCTGGTTTTGGTATGATTGCGTTTACAACGTAAAATCAAGATATACCTCTACCGGATGGCGTTCTTATGATATGTGGAATGGCTATTACACTTGGATTTCTAATGTCAATTACATTTTGGCAGAAGAGGAAACCATGTCTGGAAGTGAAACCGAAAAGAATTATGTGCTTGGACAAGCCTACGCTGTACGTGCTTACAGTTATTTTATGCTGGCACAAATGTTTTCTCGCACTTATAAAGGACATGAAAGCGAACCTTGTGTACCACTCTATACAGAACCGACTGATATTGCAACAGAAGGTAAAGGGCGCGCAACGGTTGAAGAAGTATATCAACAAATCACTTCGGATCTTGACAAAGCAATTACCATGCTGGGCAACTCAGGTAAAAGAAAACATATCAGCCATATCAATGAGGCTGTTGCCTCAGGTATAAAGGCTCGTGTCGCTTTAGTGATGGAAGACTGGCAGACCGCTTTGGATGCCGCGAATGCCGCAATAAGCAAAAGTGGGTGTAGTATCGGCACTGGAACTGCGGTAACCGGTGGAATGAATGATGCTACTGCCAATAATGTGATGTGGGCGGCCGAAATCATAGCCGACCAGTCCGGAATGTATGCAGGTTTCTTTACACACATGGATGCGGATCAAGGGAAATATGGAGCTAGTGCTCGAAAACAGATAAACAAACTGCTTTATGCAAAGCTAGGCACAAATGATGTCCGCAAAAAATGGTGGAATCCACAAGACGAGAATAATGAAAAGAATGGTTACCAACAAGAAAAATTCAAGTTTAAAGATTATGCGAAATGGACGGGTGACTATATTTTTATGCGTATTGAGGAAATGTTTTTAACCGCAGCAGAAGCATCTTGTCGTTTAAATGATGACAAAGGCGCACAACTGATGTTGAACAGTTTAATGCAAAAACGTGATGAGGATTACACTTGCAAAAAAACAGGAACGGCATTAGGTAAGCTCACCTCAGATGAAACTGGTTCTTTACTTGAAGAAATTATAATTCAACGCCGTATTGAACTTTGGGGAGAATTTGGACGTATCTATGATATACGCCGTCTGAAACAAGGGTTCAGACGTACTGCAGACATGGGCTGGCCATCCAGTGCTTTAATTGCTGGTACAGATACGGAAGATCCTGAGTCGTATGCATGGGTATTAACTATTCCTCAAACGGAATTTGATGGTAATCCGAACATGGATCCTAGCAAAGATCAGAATCCGATAGGTGATCATAAATAGTATTAATCTGTAAGCAAGTAAATTATGAAAGTAAATAAATATATAATCGGCATGTTTGTTGCCACTGCAACTTTTTTTGTATCGTGCAACACCGACAATGAAAGAGATATATACAATAGCACAACAATGGGGGTGACATTCGCCACAGGCACACAATCGGTTTCCTTTCCTTCCACAGGATATGAGGGTTTTGATGTAGAAGTCTTACGCGCGAAATCTTCGGAAGCTACTACAATTAATTTATCAGCAACATTAGTTGTCGGTGATAAAGAGCAGGAACTCCCTGCCTCCATTACCGTACCTTCCTCGGTTTCATTCGCAGCAGGGGAATTTAAGACCAATATTCATGTTACAGTTGGAGATATAACTCCTGGACAGAATTATAAAGTCAAGATATCTTTGCCGGAGGAAATGGTTACGATAGACCAGACTTCGGATAAAGTCATAACTGTTTATAGGGATTATACTTTTTCTTCATTAGGAACTGGAACATTTAAATCTGCGGCTATGGCAGAGGAAGGAGAAGATTTTGCAACTTGGGAAGTGGAAGTTCAAAAAGCAGACCAGATATCATGGTATAAAGCTATGAACTTATATGAAAAAGGATATAACATTGTCTTCAAAGTTAATGAAGCCAATGAGGTCACTGTAGAATCTCAGCCGGCATGGAAGCACGCATCCTATGGAGAAGTTTTTGTTTCAGGCAAAGGTGCTTTGGAAGACGGGGTTATTACTGTGAAGCTGTCGCATGATGTACCCAATGTTGGTGGTTTTGGTGAATTTAAAGAAATACTTTACCTACCTGCTAAATAATTTAGATTTAAGATATGAGGAAAAGATGAAACTTTCTCCTTAATTATCCAATAAATTATTACCCAAGTATACAAAATTAATGTATACTTGGGTAAATCTATATAGTAAATCGGTCTTTAGAAATTATTGATAAACATCTGTTAACTCGAATTCGATTACTATATAAATGTGCTTGTAAAGACATATATGTTAAATATTTAGTTACATATTTGGAAGAAACACAACAAACCACCATCAATCCTTATGAACTGATTGTAACTCCTGACGGGAAGTCAAATTTTGATTACACACGGAATCTTCCATCAGTTTTTTTAATGTTCTTCTCAGCCAAAACTCAAAAAAACGATCATAGACCGGATGTAGCATATTATGCCGTCAAACAGTTGATATATTTCAGATATAACATTTTTATTAATGTACTTCCCGTTTTTCTGGAAATGGTGTGTAACAAATTTTGTATATTCTTTCAGTCTGATAGATTGTAAATCCAAAATCATAGTACTTTGATAAAAAAGCCGGAAGACTTATAAAAATTTCTCCCGTCATATGACATTGTGAACATAAATATATAAATGGACATTGTACAATGTTATATATAGATGCTCAAAATGGCTTTAACGTTCTTTCCCGGATATTGAGCGATAACTTGAAATTAGTCAATCGCTACTAGGCAGATTTTGTCTGCTTTTCCTAGATAGCTAAGTATTTCGTCCAAAGTAACAGACGTTTTTTGCTCTCTCCCATTTCTAAATTCCAATTTGGATTTCCTCTTTCATTATTTCATGCATTTTTTTTGCAAAAAAATTATAATCTTATTATAATACAATCATTATAATGAGATTTATCACAATTAGACTTTTTTATCGTATAAAGTAATTTTGAGGTAGAACAAAAGTAGAAAAAAAGGTTATCATAACTTTGTTTAAAGTAATTCCCGCAGAGTAAATAAAGAGAATCGATAAATTTTAATCTTTTGATTATAAGCACTTTCTGTGTCTTGTTAGTTCTGCAAAGACTTTGGTAGTTTCCTTTATCGGAATGGCTACACAAGAAGTGGCAGTCAAAGCAAACTTGAATATTGTATTAAAGTCTGATACAGAACAGCTTGAAGAGGTAATGGTGGTGGCTTATGGTACGGCGAAAAAATCTGCATTTACAGGTTCGGCTGCCACTATAAAAAATGAAAAAATAGCGACGAGACAAACTTCAAATGTGACAAATGCTTTGGCAGGTCAAGTAGCCGGAGTGCAAACTACGAGTAATAATGGTCAGCCGGGCAAAGATGCTGAGGTGCGTATTCGTGGTATTGGATCTATATCGGCTAGTAACAAACCTTTGTATGTGGTAGACGGAGTTCCGTATGATGGTGAAATTTCTGCTATCAGCACTTCTGATATAGAATCGATGACAGTGTTGAAAGATGCTGCTTCTAACGCTCTGTATGGTGCACGTGGTGCCAATGGTGTAATTTTGATTACTACCAAGCGTGGTAAGAGTGGGGAAGCCCGTGTTACTTTTGATGCTAAATGGGGTATAAATAAACGTGGAGTACCTAATTATGAAACAATTACGGATCCGGCTACATTCTATGAATTAAACTATTCTTCTATCTATAATGCTGATTTGAAAGGATATGCGGCAGCCGGAGACTTGGCTAAAGCTAATGCGTACGCTAATCAAGCGATGCTTTCTTCTACATATTTGGGATATCAGGTGTATTCCATTCCTCAAGGACAGCAACTGATCGGTATGGATGGCAAATTGAATCCTAGTGCGACATTAGGTTATTCTGATGGTACATATTATTATATTCCGGATAATTGGTCGGATGAAATTTTTGAAAATAATCTGCGCCAAGAGTATAATTTAAGTATTAGCGGTGCGACCGAAAAAATGAATTATTATATGTCGGCCAGCTATTTGGATGATAAGGGAATTGTTCCTAACTCTGGTTTTCAACGTTATTCTGCACGTTTGAAAGCTGACTATCAAGTGAAGCCTTGGTTGAAAATGGGAGGAAATGTATCATTTACTCATTATGATAGCCGTGAACAGGATACTGAGGGTGGTACCTCAAATGCAAATATCTTTTATGCGTCAAATATTATGGGAGCTATTTATCCTATGTATGTTCGTGATGCACAGGGCAATATTATGGTAGATAATCGAGGTTTCCTTCGTTATGATTATGGAAAGCAAGGACAAGATTCGAATGGTAGCCGTAATACTATTCCTAATGCAAATCCGTTGGCAAGTTATATGTTGGATAAAATGAAATATTCTGGTGATGTGGTTAGTGGAAAATGGTCTGCTGATATTGATATATGGAATGGAATCAAGGCAAAAGTGAATATAGGTGTTGATGTAAATAATGTGCGTTCTACAAATATGGTTAACCCCTTCTACGGACAGTATTCCGAAACTAGCGGAGTCGGAGGTTTGATCAGTGTAGCTACTGAGCGTACATTTAGTGTAAATCAGCAGTATTTGTTGACATACAACAAAACATTTAATGATGTTCATAATGTGGATATTTTGGCCGGACATGAAAGTTATGACTATAAATATCAATATTTGTACGGACAACGTGAGAAATTGTACGATCCGAATGTTCCTGAATTAGGCAATGGTATTATGAACCAGAGCAATAATTCATATTCTCGTAATTATGCAACAGAAGGATGGTTGTTCCGTGCGCAATATGACTATGATGGACGGTATTTTGTTTCAGCTTCTTTCCGTCGTGATGCTTCTTCTTGCTTTCACCCGGATAATCGTTGGGGTAACTTCTGGTCTGTAGGAGCAGGATGGTTATTGAGCAAAGAGAGATTCTTGGAAAACCAGTCTTGGATTGATATGTTGAAATTTAAAATTAGCTATGGTTTGCAAGGTAATGATAACTTGATGTTCCAAGGTGGTTTGTACCGTAACTACTATCCGTATCAAGACCAGTATACATTGGCAAACAGTAATGGTGATTTTTCAACTTCTTTATATTATAAAGGTAATAAGGATATTACTTGGGAAACTTCACATAGCTTTAATACTGGATTTGATTTTGCTTTTTGGGGTGGTAAGTTAGGTGGTTCTGTTGAGTACTTCTCACGTAAAACAACTGATATGCTTTATTTCAAACCGGTAGCAGCTTCAATGGGTTATTCCCGCTATCCCGAGAATGTGGGTTCAATGGTAAACCGTGGGGTTGAATTGGATTTGTATTCCAATATAATTGAAAACAAGAACTTTTCCTGGAATATAAACTTTAATCTTACACATTTTAAGAATAAAGTCTTGGAATTATCTCCTGAACTGAATGGACAATTGATTGATGGTGGTCGGATTTATCGTGAAGACGAGTCTATGTACCAGCTTTATTTACCTAAATATGTAGGTGTGGATTCTGAGACAGGAGAGAGTCTGTGGGCGCTGGTGACTCCGGATGAGAATGGTAATACAGTTACAAAATCTTATTCTGTCGCTTCTGAAAACAGATTCGCATCAGGTGATATTCTACCTAAAGTTTATGGTGGTTTTGGAACAAGTGTCACAGCCTATGGCTTTGATCTCTCTGTTTCGTTTGCATATCAGCTTGGTGGACGTATTTTGGACTATACTTACCAAGGATTAATGGACGTAGCAGCTACAGGTAGTGCTTTGCATAAAGATATGTTAAAAGCATGGACTCCTGAAAATAAAAATACGGATGTTCCTCGTATGAATATTAATGACCAATATACGAACAGATTAACAGATCGTTTCTTGACTAGTTCGGACTATTTAAGTTTGCAGAATATTACATTGGGTTATACTCTGCCAAAGAGTCTGACACGTAAAATGCAGATTGACGGTGTTCGTGTTTTCTTTGTTGCAGATAATGTGGCTTTGCTGACAGCTCGCAAAGGGCTGGATCCACGTCAAGGTTATGTGGCTGCTGACAATGTGTATTCACCTATCCGCACAATTTCCGGAGGTATATCTTTAAATTTCTAATTTAGCAACCTATTTTTAAGAATATGAAATTGTCAAATAAATATATAGCATTTGCAAGTGTCGCTTTATTAATGGCATCTTGCGATTTGGATAAATTCCCTGAAGGAGATTACATATCTGAAGAACAGAAAGAAGATATAATCAATGGCAGACCTAATTTGATAACTGCTGAAGTGAATGCTATGGCAGCCAAATTAAATACTTTTGGTACGATTTCAGATGATGCCACTACTTATCATAATGATTATGGTATTCCTGCGGTATCTATGATATTGGAATCAGGAGGGCAGGACTTGGTTGCATTGGTTAATGGATATAATTGGTTTAATACATCTCAGAATTATAGTGACAGAGTATACGATAGTTCAAGCGATGAATTGATTTGGAAAACGTTCTATAATCACTTGAAAGCTGCAAACAATGTACTGAAATTGATAGCGGCAGATACGGAAGATTCTTCTTTGAAGGTTTATCGTGGGCAAGCTTTAGCTGCTCGTGCTTATGACTATCTGAACTTGGTTCAAATCTATCAGTTTACTTATGCAGGTCATGAAAATAGTCTGGCAGTACCTATTGTTACAGAAACAATGACTGATGAAGATATGCAGAATAATCCGCGTGCAACTGTACAGCAGGTGTATGACCAAATTATGAGTGACCTGAATACGGCTGCTGATTTATTGGCCGGGTATGATAATGGCTCAAACAAAGATCAGATTGATGAGACGGTAGTTTACGGATTGCGTGCTCGTGCTAATCTGTTAATGCAAAAATGGGCGGATGCAGCTAAAGATGCAGAACGTGCCATCGCTGGCGGTACACCTCAGACTTTAGCTCAGGTGTCTACTCCTACCTTTAATTCGGCATCGGCAAGTTCATGGTTATGGGGAGTGATGATTACGCCTGATAATGATGTTGTCCAGACTGGTATTATCAACTGGCCTTCGCACTTGTGTTCTTTTACCGGAAACGGTTATACTTCAGGAGTGCCCGATGGATATAGAAAGGTGAACTCTGCATTATATGATTTAATACCCGAAACAGATATTCGTAAACAATGGTTTTTGTCTCCGGATAATAAATCTTCATTGATTGATAATGAACAGATTGAGGGTACTTCCATCGTTGAATATTTTGGTTTGACTCCGTATGTAAATACAAAGTTCGGAGCTTATCAAAGTATATTTGGTAACACAACCAATGCATCAGACTGGCCTTTGATGCGTGTTGAAGAAATGTATCTGATAAAAGCTGAGGCAGAAGCCATGGGTGGTAATTTGAGTGGCGGAAAGAGTACATTGGAAAATTTTGTACGAACATATCGGGACCCTTCCTTTACAAGTAAAGCTAATTCGGCACAGGATTTTCAGGATGAGGTTTGGTTGCAGCGTCGTATGGAGCTTTGGGGAGAAGGTTTCTCACTGTTCGATATCCTGCGCTTGAAAAAGCCGGTGATTCGTAAGAATACGAATTATGACCCGTCTGTACAATATAATTCAGCTGCAGAAGCACAAATCCTGATCTACCGGATTCCGCAATGTGAAATGGAAACCAATTCCGGAATCAGTGATACTGATAACAATCCGGCGGCTCCACAACCACAACTATAGGGAATAACTGTAATAAAAAAGAGGATGACGTTCAACGTTCATCCTCTTTTTTTGTTATATTTGTCGCGAACTTATTTAGATTGATAGATAAATGAAAGAATTTGTAATTTCTGAAGCACAGGTTGAAACTGCCATTTTAGTTGGTTTGATTACTCAGACACAAGATGAGCGTAAGACCAAGGAGTATTTGGATGAGTTGGAGTTCTTGGCCGAAACGGCTGGGGCAACAGTGGTGAAAAGGTTTACTCAGAAACTGCCTGCTGCCAATTCCGTGACTTATGTCGGTAAAGGAAAGCTGGAAGAAATCAAGGAATATATTCATCAGGAAGAGGAAAATGAGCGTGAAGTCGGAATGGTGATTTTTGATGATGAACTTTCTGCTAAACAGATACGTAATATAGAAGCTGAACTGAAAGTGAAGATCTTGGATCGTACTTCGCTGATTCTGGATATTTTTGCCATGCGGGCTCAAACAGCAAATGCTAAAACACAAGTGGAATTGGCCCAATACAAGTATATGTTGCCTCGTCTGCAACGTTTATGGACTCACTTGGAACGTCAGGGAGGTGGATCTGGTGCCGGTGGAGGTAAAGGCTCTGTGGGATTACGTGGTCCGGGTGAAACTCAGTTGGAAATGGACCGTCGTATTATTTTGAATCGTATGTCATTGTTGAAAGAGCGGTTGGCTGAAATTGATAAACAGAAGTCCACTCAACGTAAAAACCGCGGACGTATGATACGTGTAGCTTTGGTAGGGTATACTAATGTGGGAAAATCTACTTTAATGAATTTGCTTTCAAAAAGCGAGGTCTTTGCTGAAAATAAACTTTTTGCAACATTGGACACCACAGTACGCAAAGTGATTATTGAGAATCTGCCATTTCTGCTTACAGATACCGTAGGATTTATCCGTAAATTACCAACGGATTTGGTTGATTCCTTTAAATCAACTTTGGACGAAGTACGTGAAGCGGATCTGCTGATTCATGTGGTGGATATTTCTCATCCGGATTTTGAGGAACAAATTTCTGTGGTTGATAAAACGATTGCTGATTTGGAGGCAGGTGGAAAGCCTACCATGATTGTTTTTAACAAGGTAGATGCTTATACCTATGTAGAGAAAGCAGAGGATGATTTGACTCCTAAAACCAGGGAAAATATTACATTGGAAGAACTGATGAAGACATGGATGGCGAAATTGAATGATAATTGTATCTTCATTTCTGCTAGAGAGAAAATAAATATGGATGAATTGAAGACTATTATATATAATAAGGTACGCGAGCTACACGTACAGAAGTATCCTTATAACGATTTTCTTTATCAAACCTATGATGAAGAATAAATACATATAGAAAATGAAAACTTATCGTTCACTTACACAAGAAGAAATACAACAATTAAAAGAGAGATCATGCACTGCGGTTGATTGGGCTGAAATTGAAGTAGTAGAGAACTTTAAGACGGACTATATTTGTCATACCCGTTTTTCTGGAAGGGTCAGATTGGGAGTTTTTGAAGACGAGTTTATGTTGGCGGGTGGCATGCGTAAACATTCCGGATTGTATCATGCGACTTTGCATAATGTAACGGTGGGCGATAATTGTTGTATTGAGAATATAAAAAACTATATAGCCAACTATATAATTGGGGATTATGCATTTATAGAGAATGTAGATATTATTCTGGTAGATGGCTGGAGCAAGTTTGGAAATGGCGTTGAAGTAGCTGTATTGAATGAAACGGGTGGACGTGAAGTGCCTATTCATGATCGTCTGTCAGCGCATCAGGCCTATATTTTGGCATTGTATCGTCATCGTCCTGAATTGATTTGTCGGATGAAAGCCATTATTGACCAGTATGCTGAAGAGAATGCTTCGGATACAGGTACTATTGGCCAGCATGTTACTATTGTTGATGCGGGATATATAAAGAATGTACGAATAGGTGATTATTGTAAGATAGAAGGGGCGGGACGATTGAAAAACGGCAGCTTGAACAGTAATGAGCAGGCGCCTATTCATATCGGCTATGGAGTGGTATGCGATGATTTTATTATATCAAGCGGTTCTAATGTGGAAGATGGAACTATGTTGACCCGTTGCTTTATCAGCCAGGCATGTCATTTGGGACATAACTATTCTGCATCTGATTCTTTGTTTTTTAGTAATTGTCAAGAAGAGAACGGTGAGGCATGTGCCATTTTTGCCGGACCCTTTACGGTGACTCATCATAAGTCTACTTTGCTGATTGCCGGAATGTTCTCTTTTATGAATGCGGGTTCCGGCTCTAATCAAAGCAACCATATGTATAAGTTAGGTCCGATTCATCAGGGAGCTATGGAGCGTGGGGCGAAGACTACTTCCGATTCTTATATTTTATGGCCCGCACGTGTAGGTGCATTTTCTTTGGTTATGGGGCGTCATGTGAACCATGCCGATACTTCTAATCTGCCTTTTTCTTATCTGATAGAGCAGCAAAATACCACTTATTTGGTGCCGGGGGTAAATTTGCGGAGTGTAGGTACGATTCGAGATGCTCAAAAGTGGCCTAAACGTGACAAACGTAAAGATCCGAACCGTTTGGATCAAATTAATTATAACCTGTTGAGTCCTTATACTATTCAGAAAATGATGAAAGGGCGTAGTATTCTGAAGGAATTACGTAAAGTATCCGGAGAAACCTCAGAAACTTACTCTTACCAAAGTGCGAAAATTAAGAATTCTTCTTTAAATAATGGCATTCGTTTTTATGAAACGGCTATTCATAAATTTTTGGGTAATTCATTAATCAAGCGTTTGGAAGAAGTTCGTTTTAACAGTGATGAGGAAATCCGTGCCCGGTTGATTCCTGATACAGAGATAGGGACAGGAGAATGGGTGGATATTTCCGGATTGATCGCTCCTAAAAGTGAGATAGAGAAGTTGATGGCAGATATAGAATCTGGAATTCTGACTAATGTGGATCAGATTCATGACCGTTTTGTTGAGATGCATCGTAATTATTATACATACGAGTGGACATGGGCGTACGAGAAGATGCTTGAGTTTTATAATCTGCGTTCCGATGAAATAACGGCAAAGGATGTTATTGCTATCGTGAAGAAGTGGCAGGAGGCTGTTGTCGGATTGGATAAAATGGTCTATGCCGATGCGAAAAAGGAATTTTCTTTGTCTGCTATGACGGGGTTCGGTGCAGATGGATCACGTGAAGAAATGGAGCAGGATTTTGAACAAGTGCGTGGGGTATTTGAAAGTAATCCGTTTGTGACAGCGGTGTTGCAGCATATTGAAGCGAAAACAGCGTTAGGTAACGAGTTGATAGAACGGATTGCTTCTATATGATATTTTTGATGAGAGTATTCAAACTAAGATGAACATTCGGAAAAGTTACAGATGGTAGTTATATATAAAAGAGCCGTATGAACGCTGGAGTAGTTATACGGCTCTTGCTATTGGATGACATTTGAGCTTGGACACTCCCTTTTTTATTTTTTTACCACAGGTAGTATAACTCTGCTTGCAGCTCCTTGCTGATGATAAATTTTGATTTTTTGTTTCATCACAAAATCTTCTACCGTACAATGATAGGTATCAATAAATTTTTGTGGATTGCGGTCAATAATGGGGAACCAAGAGCTTTGAATTTGAATCATCAGTCTGTGTCCCGGTAGGAATGTGTGTGCCACATCATACAGTGTGTAATTAACCGGAGTTATTTCTTCCGGTTTGAAAGGCAGGGGATTGTCGAATCCCTTACGGAAGCGTCCTCTGAACAATTCGCCACGAATCATCAGCTGGTACCCACTCATTGGATAGTCACTCTTTAAATAATTGCGTGCAGTTTTGGAATATTCAAATTTTTCAGGATATACATCAATTACTTTCACCATAAAATCAGCGTCAGTACTACTAATGGCAGTCATTAATTCCACTTCTATAGGGCCGGCCAGTGTCAATGTATCACATAGCGGCTCCGTCATGAAAGTAATGACATCGGGACGTGAAGTGGCAAAGCGTTGGTCATCTACCATGAATTCTTTTGTCCGGTAAGTGGTAGGGTTTGCCGTATAGGGTACCGGACGTGACATATCTGAAATATATTCTGAATAAGACTCTTGTTCTGCCGGTGCTTGTGTGGATACTGATCCGTTTTTATGTATATAATAAGGTATGCCAGTAGTTTTTTGTACAGGCCATTCGTCGTATGTTTTCCATTCGTTTTCACCTGTATGGAATATATTTACTTTATGTTTGGGCTTTTCTCCCTTTCCTTCCAGGAAATATCGGAAAAAAGGATATTCTATATTGTCCATGTAATAAGCCGAAGTGCTTTTGCCGAAATACAGATTACCGAAACCTTGGAACCCGCGTACTGTCCAGGCTCCATGCCACCAAGGACCGAATGTCAGATATAAATCTGTATCCGGTGATTGCTCTTTGATGGCTTTATAAAGATTCCAAGCTCCGTAACAGTCTTCGGAGTCATACAGTCCACCTACCACCAATATGGCGGGCTTCAAGTTATAACAGGAGGTACGTGCGTCGCGCTCTTTCCAGAAATCATCGAAATCAGGGTGGTTTTTGATATCATTCCACAATGTCTGTGTAGTATCACGTACCAAGTCGTCCACGTTCTTAAAGGTACCGAGTGTCAAAAAATCTGTGTAAACATCATTCTTTACAATTTGGTTCATCACTCCTTTCCCTATGTGGCGTCCTTCCAGTCTGGGAAGGAAATTAGTGGTTTGCAGCAGGGTGAAGGCTCCGTTGTGATGACGGTCATCTCCACGGAACCAGTCGGTGACGGGAGCTTGCGGAGAAACAGCTTTCAAAGCCGGATGATTGGAGGAAGCTGTCATAGTGGCATAGAAACCATCATAACTGATTCCCCATGTTCCTACATTTCCGTTATTATATGTGTTGTGAATCAACCATTCTATGGTATCGTATGTGTCCGTAGCTTCGTCTATATTCTTTTTATCTTTCTTACCCTTTTTGTTTTTGTTGAGAGGGCGTACTTGGATAAATATCCCTTCACTCTTATGCCGTCCACGTACATCTTGGAAGACGATAATATATCGGTGCTCTATATAGTTTTTCAGATTAGTCCTGAAATGACGGTCAAATCCTTCTCCGTATGGGGAACAAGAGTAAGGGCTGCGGTGCATCAGGATAGGATGCTGCCTGCTGTTGTCTTTCGGTTCGTAGACAGCGGTGTAAAGCTTGATTCCGTCACGCATGGGAATCATGACTTCTCGTTTCGTGTAGATTTCCTTCAGTTTGAGTTCGATACTGTCCGGTTGGTTTTTTGCTTGGGTTTGTGTCCATCCTCGAGGGATGAGAAAGCATAACAGTAATGAAGTAATAAATAATAATTTGCCTAATTTTTTCATGTATAATGCGATGTTATTTTAATGAGTTGGCAAAGGTAAGGACATTCCTTGAAAGTTTTCACGCTAATTAAGGAAAAATTTCGATAATAGTTACTACCTTTGTCACACTAATAACTTTTAACTAAAAATAAGTATCAATATGGCAACACCTCCGTTCCACTATCAGCACATGTTCCCGTTGGGACCTGATAAAACCGAGTATTATTTGCTGACTAAAGATTATGTGTCAGTAAGTGAGTTTGAAGGAAAACCTATCTTGAAAATTGAAAAAGAAGGTCTGACTGCTATGGCTAACGCTGCTTTCCGTGATGTTTCTTTTTTGCTTCGCCGTTCACACAATGAACAGGTTGCTAAGATTCTGAGTGATCCCGAAGCCAGTGATAACGATAAATATGTAGCATTGACTTTCTTGCGTAATGCAGAAGTTTCAGCTAAAGGCAAATTACCTCTTTGTCAAGATACGGGTACTGCTATTATCCATGGTGAGAAAGGTCAGCAGGTATGGACCGGCTATTGTGATGAAGAAGCCCTTTCCTTGGGAGTTTATAAGACTTATACGGAAGAAAATCTTCGTTATTCTCAGAATGCTCCTTTGACTATGTACGATGAGGTGAACACCAAATGCAACCTGCCTGCACAAATTGATTTGGAAGCTACTGAGGGTATGGAATACAAGTTCCTTTGTGTGACTAAAGGGGGGGGGTCGGCGAACAAAACCTATTTATATCAGGAAACGAAAGCTGTATTGAATCCGGCTACATTGGTTCCTTTCCTCGTTGAGAAAATGAAGACTTTGGGTACGGCCGCTTGTCCCCCTTATCATATTGCATTTGTAATCGGTGGTACATCAGCAGAGAAGAACTTGCTGACTGTTAAGTTAGCTTCCACTCACTATTACGACGAGCTGCCTACTACCGGTAATGAATACGGGCGTGCTTTCCGCGATGTGGAACTGGAAAAACAAGTATTGGAAGAAGCTTATAAGATTGGTTTGGGTGCACAGTTCGGCGGTAAGTATATGGCTCACGATGTCCGCATCATCCGCTTGCCCCGTCACGGTGCTTCTTGTCCTATCGGTCTGGGTGTTTCCTGTTCTGCTGACCGTAATATAAAATGTAAGATCAATAAAGACGGTATCTGGATTGAAAAGATGGATGATAAACCGGGTGAACTGATTCCGGCAGCACTTCGTGAAGCAGGTGAAGGAGATGTGGTTAAGATTGACCTGAACCAACCTATGGCGGATATTCTGAAAGAATTGACCAAATATCCGGTAGCTACCCGTCTGTCATTGAACGGAACTATTATTGTAGGTCGCGATATTGCTCATGCTAAATTGAAAGAACGTTTGGATCGTGGCGAAGATTTGCCGCAGTATATCAAAGATCATCCTATCTATTACGCCGGTCCGGCAAAAACTCCGGAAGGTATGGCTTGTGGTTCTATGGGGCCCACTACGGCAGGACGTATGGATCCGTATGTGGATTTGTTCCAGTCACATGGTGGTAGCATGATAATGTTGGCAAAAGGTAATCGTAGCCAGCAGGTAACGGATGCTTGTAAGAAGTATGGCGGTTTCTATCTGGGCTCTATTGGTGGTCCGGCTGCTATCCTTGCTCAGAATAATATCAAGAGCATTGAGTGTGTGGAATATCCGGAATTGGGTATGGAAGCTATTTGGAAAATAGAAGTGGAAGATTTTCCGGCATTCATTTTAGTGGACGATAAAGGTAATGACTTCTTCAAGCAGTTGAAGCCGCGTTGCCTTGGAAATTGTAAATAATTAATTATTTCGTAATAATACTAATACGGCCTTCCTCCCTTTAAAGGAGAGGGGGCTGTTCTGTTTTTTATTTAATTGGTGTTATCCGTTACCTTAATAATATGATGAAAAAACTACGATTGTTGTTTGTGCTGTTATGGGTGACAAGCAACTTATTTTCTTCTCCTGTTACAGGATTATTAGAGCGCATCGACAAAGGAGCTTCCTCCAAATTTATTATCGAACGTCAGAAATCGGGGACCGATTTTTTTGAACTCGATCAGAAAGGTGATAAAGTAATTATCCGGGGTAATGATTATGTAAATATTGCTACTGGATTGAATTGGTATTTGAAATATTATGCAGGCATACATCTTTCTTGGAATGGAATGACTGCAAAACTGCCTGCTGTTTTGCCCCCTGTGACTAAAAAGGAACGGCATGAAACGGATCTGCCCTATCGTTATGATCTGAATTATTGTACTTTCTCTTACTCCATGGCTTTTTGGGACTGGGAGCGTTGGGAAAAGGAGATAGATTGGATGGCGCTTCATGGTATCAATCTTTCCCTGGCATTGACAGGGACTGAGTCGGTTTGGAGAAATGTACTTCTAAAACTAGGATATACTAAGGATGAAATTAATGAGTTTGTAGCCGGACCGGGTTTTACAGCTTGGTGGTTGATGAATAATCTGGAAGGGTGGGGAGGACCTAATCCTGAAAGCTGGTACATCCGCCAGGAGAAACTTCAGAAGAAGATCGTAAAAAGAATGCGTGAATATGGCATCGAACCTGTGTTGCCGGGATATTGCGGCATGGTTCCCCATAATGCAAAGGAGAAATTAGGATTGAATGTTGCTGATCCCGGATTTTGGTGCAGCTATCATCGTCCTGCCTTTTTACAGCCGGAGGATGAACGCTTTGAAGAAATCTCTGCTTTGTATTATAAAGAACTGACAAAACTGTATGGAAAAACTGGTTTTTACGCTATTGATCCGTTTCATGAAGGGGGAAGTACTCAAGGAGTAAATTTGGATGCAGCCGGTAAAGCCATCATGAAAGCCATGAAAAAAACAAATCCGGATGCTGTGTGGGTGGCTCAGGCATGGCAAGACAACCCTCGTACTTCGATGATAGAACATTTGGAAGCAGGAGATTTATTAGTCTTGGATTTGCACAGCGAATGCCGTCCGCAATGGGGGGATCCGGCATCAGAATGGTGTCGCAAAGGGGGATATGGACAACATGGGTGGGTGTATTGTATGCTTTTGAATTTTGGTGGTAATATAGGATTGCATGGTAAAATGGACGCGCTAATTAATGGTTTTTATGATGCGAAAACAGATAACCATGCCGGAAAGACGTTGTGTGGAGTAGGGATGACTCCGGAAGGTATTGAGAACAACCCGGTTATGTATGAGCTGGTGATGGAGTTGCCATGGCGTGAGCATCGGTTTACTCGTGATGAGTGGTTGAAAGGATATGTATATGCTCGTTATGGGGTAGAGGATGAGGCTTTGCAACAAGCTTGGGATTTACTAGGTAACGGTATTTATAATAGTCCCAAGGAGAAGATACAACAGGGAACGCATGAGTCTGTATTCTGTGCTCGTCCGGGGTTGGATGTATATCAGGTATCCAGTTGGTCGGAGATGAAAGAATACTATAATCCGCAGGATGTGATAGAGGCTGCCCGACTGATGGTTTCTGTGGCTGATAAATATCAGGGTAATAATAATTTTGAGTTCGATTTGGTGGATGTGCTACGGCAGGCATTGGCAGAAAAGGGGCGTTTGATGCAAAAAGTGGTAACGGCTGCGTTCCGGGCAGGAGACAAGCAAGTATTTGAGTTGGCTTCACAGCATTTTCTGCATCTTATTCTATTGCAAGACCACTTGCTGGGTACCCGGAAAGAATTCAAGGTTGGAATTTGGATTGAAGCGGCACGTTCAGCAGGACAGACCCAGGAAGAAAAAGCATTATACGAATGGAATGCACGTGTTCAGATTACTACATGGGGAAATCGTGTAGCGGCAGATCAAGGCGGACTTCGTGATTATGCTCATAAAGAATGGAATGGCATTTTGAAAGATTTTTATTTTATGAGATGGAAGGCTTATTTTGATTATTTAGCTTGTGTCCTGGATGGAAAGCAACCGGAGGAACTTGATTTTTATACCTTGGAAGAAGCATGGACTAAAGAAACAGGATTCTATTCCTCAATTCCTGAAGGAAATACTGTGGTAGTAGCTAAAAACATTTTTGAAGAAGTTTTTTAAATGTTCTTTCTACTATGGATAACTTAAGACTTTCATAGGTTATAAGGCTTGATTATGGGTTCAGAACTGATGGGTATGAAATTATGATAACTTTATTCACGGTAGGGGGTGATTGAATTTACCCCTTACAGTGAATGAAAGTTATGGAAGCAGATAGCGTGTAGAAAACGCTTACTTCTTCTTTTCGGATGTCTGTTTCCAGATACGTACCATATAGAATGCACAATGTGTGAACGCAAAGACGAACGAAATAGCGAGCAATGTCTTGTCTTCCTCCCAGCCTACAGTCTGTTGATGCCATAATCCTGTAATAACTGAAAGTACAGACAGGGCGATTCCTGCCATATTCAATATGGTGAGTCCTTTGCGTCGTTTTACATTATGCTCTAGCTTGCTGTGTTTTACTCCGTAGCAGGCATAAACATCCAGACCTATCAGCATCCATAATACCAATCGGATCCAAGTATCAGCCGGAAGAAACAACATCATACAAAGGCAGGTAAGGATGCCTAGAATCGGTACCGTGGGAACAAAAGGAGTTTTAAAGGCACGATGTACGTCAGGCATACTTTTGCGCACGATCAATACTGCCGCGCAAACCAATGTGAAGGCGAATAAGGTACCTATACTGGTCATTTCTCCGGCTACACGTGCCGGAACAAATGCTGCCAGCCCTCCTACAATGGCCATGAATAACAAATTACTGTGTGCCGGTGTCCGGTATTTCTCGTGAATCTTTGAAAAGAAAGGAGGCAACAGTCCGTCGCGGCTCATACTTAGAAATACACGGCTTTGTCCTAGCAAAGTTACCATAATAACCGAGCAGTAACCAAACAGGATAGCCAGTACGATGGCCCGGTTCAACCACGGATAATCCGGATGAATTACTCCTGTGGCATCTGCATGTCCCATGTGGTCAATCGCTACGGCAACAGGTGCGATACCTTGTTGTCCTGCAAAGTCAGAATAATGGGCAACTCCCGTCATTACGTAAGCAAATACCATATAAAGAATGGTGCAAATCAGCAGGGAACCTAGAATGCCGACGGGCATATCCCGCTTCGGATTTTTTGTTTCCTGAGCGGCTGTACTTACGGCGTCAAAACCAAGAAAGGCGAAAAATACAATCGCTGCTCCACGCAATACGCCCGAGAATCCGAACTCGCCTAAAGTACCTGTATTGGCAGGGATATAAGGAACATAATTCTCTGCATTAATGTATTTCCATCCTAATACAACGAAAATAAGAATCACTGCCACCTTCAGGAATACAATGAAGCCGTTAAAAATAGAACTTCCTTCTGTTCCACGAATCAGAAAAATACTCATCAGCACTACAATCAGTGCGGCCGGTATATTCACAATACCTCCGTCCCAGGGACAAGCAGCAAATGCATGGGGTATATTGATCCCCACTCCTTCCAAAAAAACAACGAGATATCTGCTCCAACTGATACTGACGGTAGTAGCGGCAACAGTATATTCCAATACTAGATCCCAGCCGATAATCCATGCTATAAGTTCGCCCATTGTAGCATATGAGTATGTATAAGCACTACCTGCTACAGGTATCATGGAAGCAAATTCAGCATAGCATAAACCGGCAAAACAACAACCGATTGCCGCTATGGCAAAAGATAAAGTAATGGCAGGACCTGTGTATCCTGCGGCCACTGTTCCGGTGATGGAAAATAATCCGGCACCGATGATAACACCTACTCCTAATGCGATTAAACTCCATGGTCCCAAGACTCTTTTCAGGGTCTTGTTTCCAGACTCATAGGCTTCGGCTTGTAATGCAGCAAAAGGTTTCTTGATAAATAATCCCATATCTTTTTACAACGTACTTAGTGATAATTGTGTGCAAAGGTACGGATAACTGCTATGAATTACAAGCTATAAGTAAAGGCTATAACGATTATTCAAGATATTTCGTTATTCTTCCACTTAGTTGGAGCAGGGAAATTTCACAGACTTTGGTGTTATATTCAGCAGATAAAATACGTTCTTCCGCATCAAGCAGACTCTTTTGGGCTTCACGCATCTCGATACCGGAGAGATCTCCCAGCAGATAACGTTCTTTGGCTATTTCATGGTTTTCACGGGCGGCAACCAGATTTTGGCGTTCCAAATTTAATAAACGTAAATTATTGCGATAGGCTTGCCACAGATTGCTTAAATCTGCTTTCAAACCCAATTCCAGTTGTTCTCTTTCCAGTTGCGAGTTACGTATTTGCAGGCTGGCATTGCGCTTTTCACGGCGACGGTTACCATCCCATAGGTTAATGCCTACGGTAATTCCTCCGTTTAGTCCCCAATTGCTTCTCCGGCTGGTGGCGTTTGTTTCATATTTGTTGAATGTATAGCCATAACCGGCGTTCAATTTCACATAGGGATAATTACGGGATAGAACCTGACGGTAATCCAATTGGGCAATTGTTGTATTTTGATCAGCTTTCAGCAGGTTGGCATTCGTCTTAAGGGTGGATTCCCATAATTCATCATAATTCAGCGCGTCATTCACTGTTATGATAGAGTCATTGACACGTAGCGGCCGGTTGACTTCCTGTACAGCCATTAACTCGTTCAGGTTGATACGTGAGGTAACCACCAGTTCTTGTTGTTTCATATATTGTGCACTGTCTGCATTGAAGTCCACTTTGGCTTGTTGATAATCCAGCCGGGAAAAATTACCGATATGGTATCGTTCTTCTACAATGCGCAGGCGTTCTTTGGATAAAGACACAGCGTAAAGGAAGTTCTTCAGACGGATTTCCTGTTGTACATAATTATAGTATTCGGCAGTGAGTCCCGCTATGAAATCTTCAAGGGTGATACGCGTGTTGGTTTCTCCCTGGTGTTCCAATTCCTTAAGTTTTTTGTAGGTGGTGCTGATATTGAATCCGTCGAACAGAGTCCAGTTTACATCCAGCCCGGCCTTTAAGGTTTGGTCGTAGATGTTTCGTTCACTGGCTGTAGTGCCTGTACTTCTGCTTTTGGTATCCGTATTGTCCAACGTTCCTGTATATCCGGCAGACAAATCAACAGTTGGCAGATAACCGGCATTTGCTAATGTGGCATTGTTATGGCTGATTTGTTCTTCATTACGGGTGATACGTATGGAATAATTGTTTGCAAGCCCTTCCTCCAGACATTTTTTCAGCGTATAAGGATATTGCGCATAGGTGGAAGCCACCCATGCGGTGCAGATACATAAAGTTATAATGATTCGTTTCATACAATTTCTGTTTTAACGTTTCGGTTGGTAGATATATAACTATAAATAGCCGGTACGATATACATGGTCAGGAAAGTAGATACTAACATTCCTCCCACAACAGCCGTACCCATGGCGATACGTTGATTGGCGCCTTCTCCTGTTGCGAATGCCAGTGGAATCAAACCTAATACGGTAGAGGCACTTGTCATGAGAATAGGGCGCAAGCGTTGCAAAGCGGCATCCCGGATGGCCTGCATCTTGTTTTCTCCGCCCTCCTGCTTCTGATTGGCGAATTCCACAATCAAAATACCATTCTTTGCCACTAGACCTATCAACATGATAATGCCGATTTGGCTGAATATGTTCATCGTGATACCTCCGGCATACATGAAAATCAGTGCTCCTGCAATGGCTAGCGGAACGGTAAGCATGATAATGAAAGGATCCTTGAAACTTTCGAACTGTGCTGCCAGAATAAGATAGATAAGTATCAATGCCAGAATGAAAGCAAACATCAGGCTGGATGAACTTTCCCGATAGTCTTTGGAGTCTCCCGACAAGGCGGTACGGAAGGTTTCGTCCAAAGTCTGGGCGGCGATTTTATCCATTTCTTCCAAACCTTGTCCGATGGTCTTTCCATCTGCTAGTCCGGCAGATACGGTAGCGGAAATAAAACGGTTGTAGTGGTATAATTTAGGAGGAGCTACGGATTCTACAAATTCTACCAGATTGTCCAATTGAATCATTTCCCCTTTGTCGCTTCGTATGTAAATAGATTTGATATTGGCCGGTGTATTACGTTGTTGGCGGTTTATCTGGCCCAAAATCTCATATTGTTTTCCATTCATATAAAAATAGCCCATACGTTGTCCGCTGAGACCGTATTGCAGTGTTTCGGCTATATCACGCACAGTGGCTCCCATTGTGCCTGCCTTATCACGGTTAATATTCACTCTCATTTCCGGGCTGCTGAACTTCAGGTCCACGTCCGCCATCTGGAAAGTAGGGTTATCATATACTTTGCTTAAAAAATCCGGTAATACTTTCTCCAGTTTTTCTATACTGACAGCTTGTAGTACATATTGTACGGGCATACTTCCTCTCCGCCCGCCGAAAGAAGACTGTTGTTGCACAAAGGCACGTGCTTTCGTTTTATTGCGGATGGCCTGTGAAATACGTTCGGCAACTTCCATCTGGGTATAATCACGATCTTTGATATCTTTCAATGTGATACGTATATTTCCACTGCCACTGGAAACGCGTGCGGTTACTGATTCTGCATCGGGTATAATAGAATCTACCAGATTGTTGATATCTTCCGTATAATCACGGATGTATTCATAGCTGGCTCCTTCAGCTGCACGTGTATTGATACTTATTTGCGAACGGTCCTCCATAGGAGCCATTTCAGCGGGTATTTGGCCCCAAAGTACTCCGATGGCTATCAACATAATCACTGTAACAGGTATTGCCCATATGCGTCTTTTAAGAAAAGCATTCAGTGAACGGGCATATATGCGGTTCATACCTTCAAAGAAAGGCTCTGTCTTTTGGTAGAACCATCCCTGTTTTTCCCGTTTAATCAATAACTTGGTTGCCAGCATAGGGGTGAACGTTAATGCGGCAAAGGAAGAAATGATGACCGAACCTGCCACAACGAAACTGAACTCACGGAATAAACGTCCGCTGGTTCCTTCCATAAATACGATGGGCAAGAACACTGCCACCAGGGTGATAGTGGTGGAGATAACAGCGAAGAAAATTTCTTTTGCCCCTTCTATTCCTGCTTCGAACGGACGCATACCTCGTTCTATGCGGATATAGATATTCTCTGTCATAACGATGGCGTCATCCACTACCAAACCTACAGACAATACCACCGCCAGCATGGTCAGCACATTGATGGAGAAACCTGCTATGTACATCACAAAGAAAGCTCCGATCAATGAAACCGGAATAACGATGCAGGGAATCAGTGTCACGCGCCAATCGCGCAAGAACAGGAAAATGATGATGATAACCAGTACGAACGCTTCATACACCGTACTTTTTACTTCATCAATAGAAGCGCGGATAAACTTAGTGTTATCAAAGCCATAGCTGTATTTCACATCGTCGGGCAAATCCTTCTTCATCTGCTCCATACGCTGGTATACGGCATCGGCGATTTCGATATGGTTGGCACCGGGTTGTGGAATGACAACGACACCTACCATCGGCACTCCGTTCATTTTCATATAACTCTTGATATCTGCCGGACCTAGTTCGGCGTAACCGATATCGCTGAAACGGACAACTCTTCCGCCTACTTCTTTTAATATGATGTTATTGAATTCTTTAGCGGTGTGCATTTGTCCCATGGTGCGTAAGGTCAATTCTACGGTATTACCTTCAATGCTGCCCGAAGGGAGTTCTATATTTTCATTGGTTATCGCGTTCTTTACATCTACCGGAGTAATGCCATACCCTGCCATCTTGGTGGGGTCGAGCCATAAGCGCATGGAGTAACGTTTTTCTCCCCAAATAGATACGCTGCTTACATCCGAAATGGTTTGCAGTTGTTCTTTTACGGTCAAGTCTGCTATTTCACTCAGTTCCAACAGAGAGCGGCTGTCACTTTGGATAGCTACCATCAGGATAGGCGTTGCATCGGCATCAGCCTTGGATACAGTAGGAGGGTCACAGTCGCGTGGCAGGTAACGTTGTGCGCGGGACACTTTGTCACGTACGTCATTGGCGGCAGTTTCCAAATCGACGGATAATTCAAATTCCACTGTGATACGGCATTGTCCTTGTTGGCTGACACTGGACAAAGAACGGATTCCCGGAATACCGTTGATGTTTTGTTCCAAAGGCTCGGTTATCTGATTCTCGATTACATCGGCATTGGCACCCGAGTAACTACAGGTAACAGAGATGATCGGATTATCTACCGAAGGATATTCGCGGACTCCCAATGTATTGTAACCGATCAGTCCGAAAAGTAATATGATGATGGTAAGCACGGTGGCAAGCACAGGCCTACGGATACTAAGTTCGGAAATATTCATAAAAGTATTTTTTTAGTTGTTAGTTAATGGCCTGAAGTTCCACAGGCATTCCCTTACGTAATTGCAGTGTACCCGATGTCAGGATGGTATCACCCACAGACAATCCTCGTACAATCTGTACTTCGGCTTCGGTACGGAGTCCTATAATAACATCTACAGGGTCTGCAACTCCGCTACGATAAACAAATACTTTATTTTTACCCATTTCGGGGACAATAGCTTCGGATGGAATCGCTATCGCGTCTTCTATTTCTTTTTGTTTTAATTGAATATCTGCATATCTGCCTGCCAGCAGTTCGCCGTTGCGGTTGGGGTAGATGGCACGGATGTTCAATGAATGGGTTTCCATATCTATACTGGATTCGGTTGCATAAACCTGTGCATGATAGGTATCCAGTTTTCCTTCTACTTTGAACTCCAGATTAGTCCCTTTTTTTATTTCCCGGGCATAACGTTCCGGTACAGCGAACTCTACTTTCAATGGGGTCACTTTGGTCAGTTTGGCTACTACAGTGGTAGGGGAGGCGTATGCTCCTGTACTGACCTGTCTCAATCCGATGATACCGTCGAATGGTGCGCGGAGTTCGGTCATGTCAATATTGGCCTTGATATTTTCGATATCGGCGTTAAGGGTGGCAAGTTCGGTTTTTACCTGTTCGTATGCTTCTTTACTGACTGCATCTCGTTTTAACAGAGCGTTTTGACGGAACACACGGTCTTCGGCTAAAGGTATTTGTGCTTCCAGACGTTTTAATTGAGCCTGTAACTGCCGGTCGTTTACTTTGGCAAGTAATTCTCCTCGTTTTACCAATGTGCCTTCTGTGAAAAAAATATCGGTGATCTTTCCGGAGGTTTCAAAAGACAAACTCACTTCTTCGTCAGGAACCAGGCGTCCGGTAACCAATATTTCATCTGTCAGCAAGTGTGGTTTTATGACTTGTGCATTGACTTTCAATGTACGTTGCTTGTTTTCTTTAGGTAACGCGTCGGCGGCTGTCAGTTCTTCATTTTCGTGAGGGGTAAATTGATAGATGCCTAGTCCGGCCAAGCCGGCTCCGATTAATATAATGATGCCCCATTTGATTCGTTTGTTCATGTGCCTTTCTATATGGGTTAAATAAATACGTTAATGTAAGGTTAGATAAAAAAACGTGGCGCTCAGTTTAAACGCCACGTTCTTTTTTAATATTTTTTTTCGTTTGCCAGCTTCCACATCGCAAGGAAAGAGGCTTTGGTTATATCGACTATCTTCAGCCAATTAATTTTCTGTGTTTCATCTCCCGGAAGGTGATAATCGGGATGGGCATCAGTGTGATACCATATAATAGGTATTCCCAGTTTGGCGAACGTGCCGTTGTCGCTGCCTCCCACCGGATTGTCCCAAGCCCGGTAGTCAGGAGATAGCTGCAAGCGGTAATCTTCAATATCTTTTTTCAGCCAGTCACCGAAGGCCTGATGGGCTGCGGTATAGAAGTAAACGAAATAATCGGGCTGGTCCTCCCGGTTGTTACGTCCTATCATGTCATAGTTCAAATAGCCTTTTACCTTCTTAATATCCGGATAGTTCATGGCGAAATAACGGGATCCCAGCAATCCCTTTTCCTCACCATCCCAAAAGGCGAAGATAACGGTACGTTCCGGTTGCTCACCGGTAGCAAGAAAGGCACGGGCTACCTGTAATACGGCTTGAACGCCTGATGCATTATCATCTGCACCGTTATAAATCTGATCTCCTTCCAGCATAGGATCGTAGCCTATGTGGTCGTAATGTGCGCCGATAATGACAATTTCATTTGGATTCTTTCCTTCTATTTTACCTAAGATATTACGTAATGCCAATTTTTGATGTACCACTTTTTTCAGTTCCGCAATAGAATCGGGATGTACTTGCCAGCGTTTTCCTTTCACTTGCCGTTCAGCATGATATACATCAAAGGGTTGTATATAATCTCCGGCTAGCAGTGGTTTTATTCCCATCTGTTTCAGGCAGGAAATGATATAATTGCCTGCAATGCGTCCACCTTTCCATCCGGCTTCGCGTCCTTCCAGTTCGTCACAGGCCAGAAAGCCGATATGTGCTTCGGCTGTGGCACGGTTGATAGTTTCTACTCCTTTTTTTTCAGGAGTCACTTTTTTAGGAGAAGCGGCATTCAGCCCGGTGGTGCATAATGCAAACAGTGCAATAGCTAAGAGGTGTTTTTTCATAAAGTTGTGGTTTTTAGTAAGCGGCGCGATACTTGCCTTCTTCCTTGTCTTCCAACATGTTCAGGTAAGAAGTATAGCGTGACTCGCTGATTAGATGTTTCTCCACTGCATCGCGTACGGCGCATCCGGGCTCGTGCCTGTGGGTGCAGTTTCCATACTTGCATTGAGCGGAATATTCAAATATTTCTTTAAAGTAATGTCCTACTTCCTCTTCTTCCATATCAAATGTTCCGAAACCTTTGATACCCGGAGTGTCGATGATGTATCCACCACCGTCTACTGGGAACATTTCGGAAAAGGTTGTGGTATGCATTCCTTTGTTATGGTAATCGGAAATTTCACCTGTTTTCAAGGTTTGTTCAGGCAAAATAGCATTGATTAATGTTGATTTCCCTACTCCTGAGTTGCCTGAAAGCAAAGTGACCTTTCCTTTCAGGTCTTTTTTCACTTCGTCTGTACCTATGTTGTTCAGTGCGGAAACTTTGAAGCAAGGGTAACCGATGTATGTGTACAGGTTTATCAGAGCATCCATATAGCGTGTATCATCCTCATTATACCTGTCTATTTTATTGAATATCAGTTTGACGGGTACACGGTATGCTTCTGCAGTGGCTAGAAAACGGTCAATGAATATAGTTGAGGTTTCGGGATAATTAATTGTAACAATCAGCATACATTGATCCAGATTGGCCGCCAGTATGTGCGATTGTTTGGAAAGGTTAGAGGCGCGCCGGATGATATAGTTCTTGCGGTCTTCTATCTCACTGATGAAGGCGGTTCCTTCATTGTTGATAATGATTTGTACATAATCTCCTACAGCAATGGGATTGGTACTCCGAATACCTTTTAAACGGAAATTTCCTTTGATCTTGCATTCGATGGTACGTCCGTCTTCTGTTTTGACAAGATACCAGCTGCCTGTGTTTTTTATTACTAGTCCTTTCATAAATTAAAATGAAGGATGAAAAATGAAGAAAGAGGGATTGGACCGCACGGACAAGAGCAAGGCTGTGCAGGACAATTCTTCCTTCTTCATTATTATTGCTTCATTATTTTAAGTTTCTTCATTAAACCGTCATAATTTCTTTATCTTTCTCTGCCAGAAGTTCTTCAATCTTCGCGATATATTTATCGTGTACTTTCTGAAGTTTGGCTTCCGCATTCTTTTGCTCGTCTTCGGGCATACCTTCTTTAACAGCTTTTTTCAGTGTATCTATAGCGTCACGGCGTGCGTTGCGTATACTTACTTTTGCGGTTTCGCCTTCGCCTTTACATTGTTTGGCCAGTTGCTTGCGGCGTTCCTCTGTCAATGGCGGAATACCCAAACGGATGATTTCACCGTTGTTTTCGGGAGTGATGCCCAGATCAGAGTCCATGATAGCTTTTTCGATGATACGGAACATACTTTTGTCCCATGGCTTGATGGCGATACTGCGTGCATCGGGAGTAGTCACGGCAGCTACATTACTGATGGGAACCATGCTTCCATAAGAGTCAACACGAATGCCGTCCAGCAACCGGGTACTGGCTTTTCCTGCACGAATGTGCGCTAAGGCCTCTTCCAAATACATAACGGCCATGTCCATTTTCTCTTGTGCGTCGTTGATGCAAGTTTTTGCGTCTATCATACTGTTCTGTTATTTAAGTTGTTTATTGATTCGTTTTAAGTGAAACAAAAGTAATTTATTTTTTGATTATCTGCAATAAAAGGGGGATGATTTTATATTTCTAACGGCTCTTTACTTTATCATCACCAGTTTAAGTTGTTGAGGCTTTATTAAAAATAGGTGAAAAGTTTTTGTGTCCTATCGGATAACAGGATTGAAATGATGAACACCTTAAGCCTTTCTTCCCTGTGTACTAAGTCTTTTTTATTGCATGATTAAGCTTTTTCATACGGCAACCTATTACAGACTCCGATAATGGACTGTATAAACTATTGTAGTGGACTGTAGGGTCTGCTGTAATAGACTGTACGGTCCACTGACGGAGTCTGTAGTAGGTTGCCGTATGAAAGGCCTTAGCTGTGCGGAAGAAAGCCCTTAGTCTACGGGGAGAATACTTTTGTAATCAGGTATAACGACGAGACAGACAAAGACATCAACAGAATTAGGGTAAATTTGGTTGGTAAGCATTATCTTTGCATTAAAAAAGATGATAACTTTATATTTAGCCCGTCACGGGCAGACAGAAGAGAATATGACCCGTATTTTCCAAGGACATATGCCGGGCACGCTGACTGTTGAAGGAATAGCACAGGCTGAAGCGCTGCGTGATACTTTGCGGGACATCTCTTTGGACGCAGTGGTCAGTAGTGATTTGAAGCGGTGTGTGGATACGGCCCGTATCGCGGTGGAAGGTCGGAACCTGCCTTGGGAGAAAATGGTTTTGTTGCGTGAAATCGATTGGGGGAGCTGGACGGGGCTTGCCATTAAAGAAGTTGATTTGCGACATTTTCCGGCAGATGTGGAAACGGAGGCGATGCTGTATGAGCGTGCGGGGCGTTTTGTGGACTACTTGAAAGAGCGATATGATGGAAAACAGGTGTTGGCTGTCGGACATGGACTGATAAACAGGGCGGTACAGGCACACATTCAAGGAGTAACTTTGGAACATTTGCGTAGTGTGCCAAAGATGAATAATGCGGAACTACGCCGGTTCAAGTTAACGTAATTCCGCATTGAATAACACGTGGTTATTGCAAAGTGATTCCCATTATTCCTATCACTACATCATTGGACAGGGTTTCCAGGGTCAGCCCTTTTAGTTCCTTGGAATGATCCAAAGGAATATCGAGCAATATGCCTGCACCACCTTCTATCTCACGTCCATATACACCAGTGATGTTGAGTTCTTTACCCAGGTCACGGCTTACTTTACCGCTTTTCAAGTGCAGACGGTACGGCCGGGGAGCAGGTACTTGGAACGCTTTGCCGTCCACATAGAGGTCTTGTTCTATGGGACACCAGTTGTCCGGATTGATCAACTCCGTTGCTTGGGAAGTTCCGTCTGCATAGTGTATGCGGATTATTCCATTGGCAATGTGGCATTGCATGTGGTTGGTACTTCCCGCCATCAGCAGATAAGCATGTGAGGCTGTACCAGATAGTGAGATGGTGGAACTGTCCGGGTAATTATCCCATAGGGAGGTGAAAAGAATGTTGTTCCCTTTTTCTTTCAGACGGAAAGGGATGCCTAAAGACGTTTGGAAAGTATCATGATGTACAAGGCTGCGTAATCCCGAGTCGTCTATGGTAGCGCTCAGCAGCGGATGACACCATTCTCCTATTCCCTGTGTGGGAAGTTGCAAAGTAGTGTATGGAGACCGGGGAGACAGGTATTCATTTTGATAAATATCGGTGACAGAAGCATTCAGTTGTCTGTCAAAATCAATCATCCGGCATTTTTCGGGACGGATATCTGCAAAGTCTGTATAGGAAGGGGCTTTCTGGGTGTTCTCTATATAGATATTAACAGGTTGCCACCAATCCATTTCTCCTTGATGAGTGTAAACAAAGAAAGTGTGGTGTCCCGGTTCACCTTTTAGCTGTGCGTTGAAAGCGGTGGCTTCCACTGTGTGTTTTGCTAAAACGCTCTGAGGATCATATACTTGGGAGATGGATGCTCCCGAAGGTATTTGCAAAGCCAACTTCCCGTTTGAAGCGATGACTAGTTCTTGGACTGCCAACGTATGAAGTGATGCTCCTTCCCATTCGATGGTAATGGTGGTTGAAGATGTTCCTTCCGCCTGGATTGAAAGAAGAGGATAGCCATGGGCCGATTCGATGGATTGCCATGTGGCAGGAACACCATTCACTTTTACTGAACGGATCTTCTCTTTTCTGGCATTGATTTGCAATACCGGATGGAGAGGAGTCTGGAACCGTTGTGTGATATGATAGGTGTCCGTATCTTCTTTTCGGGTAAAGCGATAGCTTATATCGGGAGTACTGACGGAAGCCTTGTCCCAGTCGTCCGGAAAGCCCGGCCGGAGGATGATTTGCTGGTTCAGGGCATCCGGCAGGATACCGAACAGTCCTTGGATCAGTACTCGTGAAGCGACCCCGATGGGATCGCCGAAATCCCGGTAGCATTCTCCGCGTGCGGCATCATAGAAGCTGATCTGGCCGAAGTTGCCCGGACTGTCTCCTAGATACATGCCGTCTAGAACAGAGCTTTTCAAAAGTTTGTATCCGGCCTCGGCACGTCCGGCCTGGAAGTATGACAATGCGGTATGCATGACTTCGGCAAAGGCGATATTATTGACACTCCATGAGTAGGGTAGCCAGTTGGTGGTGGCGATAGTGGCATATCCATTCTCTTTTAATCCATGGGCTGTGACGGGAATATGAGGAATGGCTGTGTCTATATAACGGGTAGCCTGATAGGCTTGGAACGGGTTAGCTGTCTCGCTGTCTATAGCATGATAAATGGTCCATACAGCGGCACTTTCGTGTACTCGCTTGTGTCCCATAAAATCTTGATATTCCGCCCAATGTCCTTTACCGGGAAGCCATAGCCTCTCGTTCATGGCTTTCAGAATCTTTTCGGCTTCGTTGCGGTAAGGAGTGGGATCTTCGCCTATCTTTTCAGCCAATTGGGCCGCTGTCTTGTTGGCACGGTAGTTATAAGCCGATGAATGGGTGACTCCTCCGCTATTGTAATAAAGGGCGTCACTGGCCCAAATGCAGGCGTATGCGTCATACAGCCCGTCGTTATCTGGGTCGTAGTTCAGCTTTTCCCATGCGAGGTGACGGGTGATGACAGGCCACATTTGGCGGACATAATCCAAGTCCCCCGTCCATTTGAAATGCCATAACAATTCGTCTATGTAACAAAGGTTCATGTCGTAGTGGTGCATCTGATTATTGCGATGCGGATTACGGCAGATGTATCCGTTACTGTATTGGGGGGTACCCCATTTCTTGACGGAACGTGCCAGATGCAGGGCGGAATCTTGTGCCGGATGGGGGAGGGTGTTGGGCACTTCGGTGACCTGACTTGCCGCGTATGCGTTGAAATGGGTCCGGGCACGGTCATGCCATCCCAAAACATCGCCGGTATAAGCGGCTCGCCAACCACTGAGTGGCATCCGCCATCCTATGGCACCGTGTAACCATACTTCGCCGTCCCAGATTCCATCAGCTGCCATGGCCAGAGTGCCTCCTAAGGTGTTGAAATAAGGGTCGGGTGTTTCAATGCGGATGCGTGAGGCTGTTTCGGAGCGGGCAGCTTCTGCTTTTTTAAACAGGGTTTCGCCTTCGGCAGTTGTCAGTGTACGTAGTTCCTGGTTTTCCAATAGAATATAAAGTGTTCCATCTATCTGTGCCGGGCAGGATTGTAACTGTTGAGGCTGGAGAGGAGCTTCGAAACTGTCGGCAGGGTCGGCTCCCATATCTCCGTTACGGTTTAGCTTGGAATTACGTATCTCTGAAATGGATGTCAGTAGAATGGGATTGGATCCCTTGAAATTCCGGGCGTTGAATTGCCAGATGGCCCCTTCTTTATCGGGAAGTGCCAATGTGGCAATAGATAAGTTTCCACCTTCGAAGGATGGGTGGAATAAATTGTAGCTGCGGCGTCCCGCTGTATAACGGGACTCGCAGTGTTCGGTAGAATCAAGGGCTACCGTTCCTCCGGAGGTCTGCAGTTTAAAGCAGATGTGTTTCGGGTTCTTCTTGGTATAAGCAGCGAATACGGGCCGGTCGCTTGTCTCCAGCCGGAATGCTGTGTGGCTGCCGTATAAGGCACGGGTAAAGCGATTCTTACCGTTGATGCAGACAAAATCGTCTCCGTCAGGAGTATATTGCAGGCTTCGGGTGGCATTCCGGCGATGCTCGTTGTACGAAGTGGATTCTATGAAATCGCCTATCTTTTGTGGCTGCTTGGTTTGTCCTGCGCCGGAAACGCTACCGATGCCCAACAGGCATAGAAGTAAATATGTCGTTTTCATGATGATAACTACTAACTCCTGTTCTTACGGTAATGGCTGTAATCCTTCCCAGCGTACATTCCATTTGCCATCTTTCGGAAATCCGGGATTGTTCCCTTCCGATCCATCCCATCCGGCGCACATCATAGCGACTGTGGTCAGTAATCCACCGTTGCCGGGCAGGTAAATACGCAGACGCCCGTCCTGGTAATTGTGACCGTTTACCAGATAGGTGTTGGTACGTTTGTCCATCAATAATGCGCTGACTGCCTTCTCAGGCTCACCCATTCGGGCGGCATTCATGGCTGTCATCGGATAATCCCAGCCCCAGGTCTTGTCCCAGTTCCAGTTATCCCAAATCCAGTGCAGGGTGTTTTTCATATATCCGGCATGAATCAGCTGATTCATGGGCAGGATGCCGACAGCGCCCAGCACTGCCATGTGATCTGAGGTAAAACGGATATCTTTATAGGTATCCACCGCGGTCTCGGCTGCCAGATACAGCTGTTCGTCGTTGTATGCCAGCGGAGATAATTTCTCTATCAGTACATCCCATTCGGGTACACGTTCCATCCCTGTACGTTCACGCCATGTTTGGGCAACTTGCATGGCGAAATGCCAGTACGAAAGCTCAAAAGGCGGATTGACAGTTTCGGCAGCGCGCAACGTTTCCTGTGCGGGGATAGCACCTTTCAAGACATAACGGTCGTGCTCTTCCTCGTATGTGGCGAATGAATACATGAATTCGGCGGTTTCCTGTATCAGGTTATTGTATTTTTTTAGCAGTTCTTCCGATGGATTAGCCCGATAGAGCAATTCTGCCAGGTAGATGAGATGAGGCTGTTGCCAGATCAGGAAGCTGCCTACTTTAGAGGGGGCTTCAAGACCGCTGGGATCAGTCATTTTCATCCATCGTATGCCTTTGAAACCTTGTCTTTCCGCTATCTGGCGGGCTATGGGTTCCACGGTTTCATACCAGGATAAAGTGCGGTCCAACAATTCGGGATGTCCCCATAAGGCGAATTGTGCCTGATGCCACCAGATCATTTCCAAATGGAATTTCCCGAACCAGGAGTTGTAAGTTAGTCCGGTTTCCTGTGGCGGGGTTGAGCCTGCGCATTGGATAGCGAGCAGATATTGGCTTAATACGACCCGGCGTTCCAATTCTTTGGCCCGGACATCAGTACATTGTGAGAAGTCGGCAACAGCTCCCTGTGTCCAGTAATTTTTCCAGTGTCCGGAAGAGACTTGTTGTACTTCTGTAAAAGTCAGAATGGGAGAAGCGGATACTTGTGGTGTGAATTGGCAGGTGAATGTAAATATACTGTCCGTTGGCGTGAGTACGAAATAGTTTGCACTTTTCTCACTTAGCTTCGCAGGGCCTTCCCAACTGATTGTTACATAATAGGTGGTTGCGTCGAGTGTTCTTTTTAACACGGCCGATTGTGCGTCTTCACTGATCAGGGTCGTGCTATGCTTATCATTCGCCTCCCAATTACAAGCATCGTCACAGTGACCGCCCGTGGGATAGGGGAAGTGAAACTTGATGCCGGCAGGTTGTCGGGCCGATAGGCGTGCGGCAATCATATCACGCTCCGGATGGCAGACTGTCTGAATGTAGTAGGGAGTTTCTTTGAGAGTGAACCGGCTGTTGATAATACCGTTCCACATATCCAGTGATTGCTGTATGTTTTGCACATCCGAGGGACGTACTTCATTTCCTAATTCGAGTCCGATGATACCCAGATGCAGGCGGTGTGGGTTTACACGATACCAGTCGGATGCTTCCTTTGCTCTGCCGGGTTCTTTGGGTTGGGTGGCATATAGCTCTTTGTGCCCGTGGCCGAAGTCATACTCCACCAAGGCTTCCTCCGGTTTATAGTTTTCGGGATTTCCGAAGCTGTGCCATCCCCATTGGCTTTGTGTACCCAGTGGAACTCCGTTTTTATAGACTTCGGGAAAAGTCTGCAATCCTGTAGCATCTACCGTATAGGCAAATTCTCCGTTCCCTACCGACAGGGAGGATAATGAATCCATGGCAGTCACTTCCGGATTATTGCGTGTTACCAGTGCATGGCGGTCTATGGCTTTCTCTTTGGGAGGGGTGCAAGCAGCCAATGCAAACATTGTCAGAGCATAAATGGTGTGTTTCATTGTATATAGCTAATTTAAAAAGATGGATAATTCTGTTGTTTATGCGATATGATTCTATTTGCCAAGCTGCAGGCAACCCATGATGAAAGGACCGGTAGCTTTGGCATCGTTGTCACGCATTTTTTCGCCAATGTAATATTCAAAGCTTCCGTCGCGGTAAGGAGTGCCGCCTAGTCCGCCTACTTGGCAGCAACGGGTCAGCGTCAGAGTTCCGTCGGGGTTCTCGAGAAGCAATGTTTGCTTTAATCCGTTGAAGGCTTTTTCCGCGATGGTCCGGTATTGGGCATCTATATATCCTTTGTTCACCGCTTTGGCATAAGCATACATACATTGGGTGGTTACGGATGCTTCGGGAAAATTACCTTCACGCTCGGGCTGGTCTATTACCTGATACCATAGACCGTCTCTTTGATAGTTGGGCAGGCTTTCTGCCAAACCTTGAATCCAACTGATAAGCGAGGCACGTCCGGGGTGGTTGTCGGGAATATAGTCCAGTACATCTACCATGGCCATGAACCACCAGCCTATACTGCGTCCCCAAAAATTAGGTGAAGTACCGTCTTGCGGATTTGCCCAACGTTGGGATTTGCTCTCGTCCCAGGCATGATGATATAATCCGGTTTCCGGTGAATAGGTATGTTTGTGGCAAAGTGTGAATTGTTTTACCGCCTCATCAATCAGATCAGGACGGTTGAATTCCGCTCCATAGCGGGCTAGGAAAGGGGAAGCCATATAAAGTCCGTCCAGCCACATCTGATGTTGATAGATCAATTTATGCCAGAAGCCACCTTCCAGCGTACGTGGTTGTCTTTTGAGTTGTTCTACCAGTAAGTCCATAGCTGCTTTGTATTTTTCTTTGCCTGTTTCTTTATAGAGGTCAAACAGAACTTTTCCTGAATTGATGTAATCTAGGTTGTAAGTTGACATATCATAGAGGTGGATTTCTCCTTTTTCGTTAATCAAACTATCCGCCCATTCCTCAACATAAGTAAAGTAACGTTTGTCACCGGTATTTTTCCACATATCCAGCATGGCGCAACAGCCTACTCCTTGTGAATACCCGAAAAAGAGCCGTTTGCCATGATCTAGCTGATAGGCTTTGGGAAAGCGGAGCATCTCAGAGTCGGCAAAGCGCTGGGCATATGAATCGGAAGATATACCGGGAAGGGGTGTGGGGACTGTAGGGAGAGGGGCTATGCATACTTCTCCACTGTACGGAATTGCTTTTTTAGCTTGGAGAGACATGGGTGCCATGCAGGCGGCCAATAAATAGATGTAACAGTAATTTTTCATGGTATTTCCTGTCGTTTTTATAGTCTTTGAATGATTTACATTTTTTGCTGATGTAAAAATAGGCTAATTAACGCTATAAGTCCATGAATAATTGTTCATTTAGATGGAAAATCTATCGGTTGAGTCTCTTTTTTAAGGAATATGTGTCAATAAAGAACGAATTTGTGGAAAAAATGGTAAGACAGAGAAAAACTGTTCACCCATTTGTCATTTAGAAGGAAATAAGGAATGACAAATGGATGAACTTGATGAGAATATCAGTTGTGTACCAGTGTTCCTATATTTTCACCGGTCATTACTTTTTTCAGGTTACCTACTGTGTCCATGTCGAAAACGATAATGGGTAGGTTGTTTTCCTTGCACATGCAGGTTGCTGTAAGATCCATTACTTTCAAACCGCGCTTTAATACCTCATCGTAGGTGATATCGTCAAATTTCGTAGCAGTGGGGTCCTTTTCAGGATCAGCTGTATAAATGCCGTCCACGCGTGTTCCTTTCAGCATCACATCGGCTTCTATCTCGATACCACGTAGGGAAGACCCGGTATCGGTAGTAAAAAACGGATTGCCTGTTCCGGCAGACATAATTACAACTTCTCCGTTTTCCATCGCTTCAATCGCTTTCCATTTGTTGTAAAACTCACCGATGGGTTCCATGCGGATAGCTGTCAATACACGTGCCTTGACTCCGGCTGCTCCCAATGCGGAACTCAATCCCAAGCTGTTGATAACGGTTGCCAACATTCCCATTTGGTCACCTTTTACACGGTCAAAACCTTTAGAAGCTCCACTCAGCCCACGGAAGATATTTCCACCACCGATTACAATACCTATTTGTACGCCAAGGTCGTGTATCTCCTTGATTTGTTGCGCATATTCACCCAGACGCTTTTCGTCTATACCATATTGCTTTTCGCCCATCAGGCTTTCGCCGCTCAGCTTTAGTAGAATTCTTTTAAATCTTGCCATATTGGTTTGTTTTTTAGTTTTTTGCAAAGATAAAAATATTAATCTTTTTTACTTGTTTTATATCCTAAAATATTTCTTCCCATAACTCCTTGCATTACTCCGCGAAGTAGAAGATAGGTAATGAATGCCATCCATAAAGCGTGATTGCCCATTGCTCCCCGGAAACCGTAGTAAATAAGAAAGAAACTGACAGAAGCTGCTATCATGGCTTTCAGCATCAGATGGGTGGCTGTCGCACCGATGAATATTCCATCGAACAAAAAAGCAGAGAAGCCTGCCAAAGGAATGGCAAGTACCCAATAAAAATAACTTTCGGAAGCATGAATGACAGTTGTTTCGTTAGTCAGTAATCCGAGAAAGGATTGTCCTCCTATACTATATAATAAGGTGAAACTAAGTGATAATCCTAGTCCCCAGCCGAATAGTTGGCGAACCGTCGTGTGGAGTGCTTTCTGATTATTGGCTCCGATATATCTTCCTGTCAATGCTTCTCCGGCGTATGCGAAGCCGTCCATAATGTAGGAGAATAAAGTGAATAATTGCATAAGTAATGTATTGACCGCCAACACCACTTCTCCTTGTGCCGCACCTGCCGAGGTGAAAAAGACAGTAACCGCCACCAGGCAGATGGTACGGAAAAAGATATCCCTGTTTACTTGGAAGAAACGGTACATGGCCTGTTTGTCAAAGAAGGAATGCCATTCTATGCGTTTCCGCAGGGTGCTGTAGTAGCGTAACCACAACAAATATGCCATGACTAGCCCGGCATATTGTGCAGTTAATGTTCCGATAGCGACACCTTCTATTTTCATTCCTAATCCATATACTAGAAGAAGACTGACCGCAATGTTCACTATATTTTGTGTGATGGCTATATACATGGGGAAACGGGAATTTTGCATACCGATATACCAGCCGGCAAAACTGTAAAGCCCTAATACAGCCGGTGCTCCCCAAGTACAGATACGGAAATAGAGACCGGCCAGATGTTCTACTTCTTCAGTCGTTTGGATAAAGGTGAATGCAATTCTTTCTATAGGATATTGCAAGGCTAGCAAAGTAAATGCAATGAATAATCCTACTCCGACGGAACGGAGTAGTAACCGGGTGACTTCATTCAGGTCGTGCCTGCCGTATGCTTGTGAAGTCATGCCGCTGGTTCCCATACGCAGAAAACCGAAAATCCAGTAGATGATGTTGAAAAGCATTCCGCCTACAGCTATTGCTCCGATGTAGGCGGCAGAGCCCAAATGACCTACAATAGTAACATCAATCAAACCCAACAGAGGAACTGTAATGTTTGAAACGATAGAAGGGATGGCAATTTGAAGTATTTTTTTGTTTCCGTTATTAAGTTGAATCATGAGTGTAGATTGATAGATGGATACAAAGGTACTCTCTTTCTCATAAATAACCAATGAAAATTTAAATTTGAACTGAAATTTGTTGTTGTTTAAGATGATATATCATTGGATTATAGATATATTTGCGGTTATTAAAATGATCAAAACAGGAGAATTATGAAAGAGAATTTTCAAATCCATATTTGGTTGGGCTTATTGTTATGTCTGTTAGGTATGTCATGTTCGGATGATACTCCGGCTAAAGGAAATGAACCGGGAAATGGCAACACGGAGTTGGAAGTCAATGAGTGGATAGAGAGTGTCATGCGCAGTGATTATTTGTGGAATAACGACATTCCTGCTCAAGATAAATTGGATTTCTCTGCTGATCCCCAAACATTTTTTAGCTCTATGCTCAGTTTGAAAGATGGAAAGACGAGAAACGGAAAGCATCTTTATTATTATTCTTATATGGAGAAGAATAAAGATTATAAAGCACGTACCAGCATTGATGCGGATGATACTTATGGTATGGAGTTTACTTTATTTAATGTTGTAAACGATAGTAATCAACCTTTAGGATATTATTATGCCCGTATCCTGTATGTTCTTCCTAATAGTCCGGCATCAAGTGCAGGTTTGGAAAGAGGGGATTGGATCGTGGGTGTTAAAGGGAAAAATAATATTAATTCCGATAATTATGGAATCTTATTAAATGGGGATAGGACTCAATGGCTCGTCAAACGTGGCGATACAGAGGTCAGAACTATTGATATAGAAGCTTCCCGGGCCGTGGAGGACAATCCCTTATTCTATCACAATGTATATACTCGGGGAGATAAAAAGATAGGGTATTTGGTTTATAATCATTTTACTCCCGGACCGAATGGGTATTCGGATCGTACCTATGATGAGGAAATGAAGAAGATATTTGCCGGATTTCAGGCACAAGGTGTGAACGAATTTGTGTTGGACTTGCGATATAATGGAGGTGGATATGAGAATTCTGCTAATATGCTTGCAGGACTCCTCATACCAGAAGCTTCTCGAAAAAAAGTATTTGCTGTTTTCTCTGACAATAAAGGACAATCCTATTCTAATGATTTTTGTGTGGAGACGAAAGGAACGGCAGGTTACTTGAAACTTAATTCCAATCGAATTTATATATTGACAAGCCAAAGTACGGCTTCTTCTTCGGAAGTCGTTATTAACAGCCTCAACCCATTTATGGATGTTATCCTTATTGGCGAATTGACAGAAGGAAAAAATGTAGGAATGGAGATGCAGAAAAATGATAAATATGAATGGATGTATTGGCCTATTACATTGAGAGTGACTAATGCGGTGAATTATGACTACAGTGCCGGTTTTAAACCGGATATAGAATGGAACGAGTATGATTTGACTCAAAATCCGACGGACGCTTTATTACCATTGGGTGATCCGGATGAATTCATGCTGGGTAAAGCCATCTCCTTGATTACAGGAGTAAAACGATCAGCCAGAGGCATGAATACGTTATCTAAATCGATTATGAGGGGGGAATCTGTGTATCAATCGACAGAACGCCATGCCACTGGAGGAATGTTGATGGTTCCTGAAGGGAAGGACAACTAAAGGATATATTTAACTTCTTTGAAGGTATATTTTCTAAGAGAACCGTTTTTATCTTTCAGAATCAAATGTCCGTCGGGTTCCACACGGATCAGTTTGGCAGTAAACTCTCCTTTTGCATCGCAATAGGGGTGATAACCTTCCTTGCGATATTGTGCTTTCAGGTAGTATTCCTGAATTTTGGTGATGATATCAGTTTCTCTGTTTTCTATCCGGGAATAGAGGTTTATGATATGTTCCAATACGCTGTTTAAAACTTCCATTCTGTCTGTTTCCTTTTGAGTAATTTGTCTTAATGAAACAGGGTTGGGGGCGGATGAATGAAATTCTTCCTGGTTAATATTGATTCCTATTCCAACAATGCTTTGTGAAATTTGGCTTCCTGTTAAATCATTTTCAATCAATATGCCGACTATTTTTTTGTCTTTCCAATAGATATCATTGGGCCATTTTATTTGCAGGCAATCTGCATGGACGTAATGGGCCAATGCGGTACGAATGGCAGAAGCTACCGCCATAGATAAAATGAACTGACTGGCGGGGGCGATTGTTTGGGGATAAAATACAGTGCTGAATGTCAGATTCTTGCCATATTCTGATTCCCATGAATTCCCACGCTGCCCTTTTCCGGCGGTTTGATATTCTGCCATAAGCGTGGTGAATTCCTTGATTTCTTTTTCCTGACAAAGTTCTGCAAGTCGGTCGTTTGTAGAGGTTACAGTTTCTTCTTTTAAGATTTTGCTTAACCAGTTAGGGGATTTTATCATATTCTTTTTTAAGTTTACGGGTGAATTTTTTGATAACCTCTTCGTATGAGTGGTCTATCAGTAATAAAATCAGTTTGTCGTCAATGTCACCTTGTAATGATACTTGGTTCCAATATTTCTTATTGAAGTGATAGGCTCCTTCAATGCCGGAATGATGTTCTCTTAATTCCAAGGCATATTCGGGTTTACATTTTAAAGATAGCCATTCCGGGTTGTCCAATCCGATGCAGGCATACATTTTCCCCATGACTTTGAATACTAAGGTGACATTATCAAAAGGAAATTCTTCTGTTGTTCCTTTCTTTCTGATACAGTAATCGCGTATTGTTTCTATGTCCATATATAATGTATATATTTCTACCAAATCGGAGGATAAAAGGCTTCTTCAATATGCTCTATAGTGAAAGGAGCCTTTTCGCCCACTAAGGTGATGATATCAAAACGTACAGGTAAATCTACTGAGAACTTACGCAAGTATACATCAGTTGAAGCTATGATTCTGCGAATTTTCTTATCTGTTACTGCATCTTCCGGATTACCGAATCTAGTATTCTTGCGGGTCTTTACCTCTATAACAATTAGTTCGTTTCGATATTCGGCGACAATATCCAGTTCTTTTTTCCCGCAATGCCAATTCCGGTGGCGGATGGAATATCCTTTATCTATGAGATATGCAGCGGCCTCTTCTTCTCCCTCCTTGCCAAATTCGTTGTGTTCTGCCATTCTGTTTCTTTTTGCGCAAAAATACTCTTTTTTATGCTTTGTATTTACAGAAGTAAAGCTAATTTTGCAGAGAATATGGCAAACAACGTAAAAAAGAGGGTAAAAGTACCGGCATCAACCCCTAAACGCAAGCAGCGTATGGTATGTCTGATGAGTGAAGAGGAGGTACGGATTGTGGATTGTTATCTTAAAAAATATAAGATAACCAATAAGGCGCGTTGGTTACGCGAAACAGTATTGACTTTTATCCATCAGAAGATGGAAGAGGATTATCCTACGTTGTTTAATGAACATGATATGAGAAGATAAGATGGCAGATGATACCTATTATATGAAACAAGCCTTGATGGAGGCTGTAAAAGCAGCTGAACAGGGAGAAGTTCCGGTGGGGGCGGTGGTAGTCTGTCGTGACCGCATCATTGGCCGTGGCCATAATCTGACAGAAACATTGAATGATGTTACAGCTCATGCCGAAATGCAGGCTGTTACTGCTGCGGCTAATACATTGGGGGGAAAATACCTGAATGAATGTACTTTGTATGTCACAGTGGAACCGTGTGTGATGTGTGCCGGTGCTATAGCTTGGGCACAGACAGGAAAACTTGTCTTTGGTGCTGAAGATCCAAAGAGGGGATATCAAAAATATGCTCCCGATGCCTTGCACCCAAAGACGATCGTGGTGAAAGGAATACTTGCCGATGAATGTGCCCGATTGATGAAAGATTTCTTTAAGAAAAAACGATGATTCTTATTTCACCTCTTCATAATCTACATACTCTCCCTCATCCTCATCAAAGATTTTTTTTCTGTTTCCCGACGAATGAGAACGTCTATTTGAAGAAGAGGATTCTGCAAAATTCTCATTCTCGTCATTCGCTTGATTCTGAGTATATGTATTTTGTTTCTGGTGGGTGGAAGTTCGATTTTGATAGGGGGGACGTTTGCCGATCCCGAACAATACACGCAAAATGTTACCTAATATAGTGAAGCCGATAAAAACAATCAGCAGAAAAATAATAAGTAGAAAGCCTAAAAATCCAAACATAGTAATTTCTTTTTTTATATATCACGTACAACAAGCGTGCCACGTTTATTGTTTACGCTCTTTTTTTAGTTAAAAGAGATAGAATGATATACCACAGGATGATAGCTGCAAAACTGCTGATTTTAAAAAAAATCAACAGGGGGATGCATACAATGAGGAAAATATAGCTGACTTTGTTCTGTTTCCAGGCAAGACTCTTGAATTTTAATGAGAACATTGGGATTTCTGCCACCAGCAATAATGACATAATAACTACCAAAATGAAAAGATATGCCGCATTAAAAGAATCGGATATAAGGAAAGAATGTGCTCCTACAGTCAATGATCCCCAAAATAAAGCATTAGCCGGAGTGGGCATACCAATAAAACTACTGCTCTGACGTGGGTCTATATTGAACTTGCCTAAACGCAAAGCTGAAAATACGGAAATAAGGAATGCGGTATAAGGCATATAATCGGCAACAGGCAATAGAAAATCAGGATAGTGTACCTCTTTAAATAAGGAAAAGACAATGGCGGAAGGAGCGAATCCAAAAGTGATGTCATCGGCCAACGAGTCTAATTCTTTTCCTAAAGGACCTGATACTTTGAACAAACGTGCCAACATGCCATCAAAGAAATCAAATACAGCACCTAGTATAATAAAAGAGATGGCCAAGGTATAGTCTTCATTAAATGCCATGACACTGGCAATACAACCGGAGAATAGATTACAGCAAGTTACTGCGTTAGGAATGTGGCGTGTGATACAGTTTGCCATTGGTGATTTTTTTATTTTAGTTTAGCAATGACGGTTTCGTTACCTACAGTCGCTTGTCCCATCTTGACACAGACTTCGGTTCCTAAGGGAAGATAAACATCTACACGCGAACCGAATTTAATAAAACCCATGTGTTCATCAATGTAGCAATCTTCTCCTACTTCGGCATAGGTCACGATTCGACGGGCTATTGCTCCTGCTATTTGGCGCGCCATGACGGTATGTCCTTCGGGAGTTTCAATAACGACCATAGAACGTTCATTTTCCGTACTGGCCTTAGGCAGCCATGCTTTCATAAATTTACCGTTATGATGGTCTACATGTTTCACTACTCCGTCTACGGGATACCAATTGGCATGTACATTGACAATGCTCATAAAAATAGAAATCATTAACCGGCGGTCATGAAAATATTCATGTTCGTCTACTTCTTCTATAACTACTATCCTTCCGTCTGCCGGGGCTACTACGATTTTTTCGGTGTCGTGCTCGAATAATCGAATGGGACAACGGAAAAAGTTAACCATTAACAGGTAAACAACGATACTTGCGGCGGCAAATATATAGAATGGAATTTTGCACTCAATTCCCCAAAACAACAGGGCATTGATACCAATTAATAGGATGGCACTGACAATTAAAATGCTTGTTCCTTCTCTATGTAGTCTTATTTTCTTTAATTTCTTCAGTCGGTTCATGATTGTATAAAACCAATTATCGTGCAAAAATAAACTTATTTTGAAAACCCTGCAAATAAAAGTTGTTAGAAATGCCTATTTCGACTTCATTTAAGATAAAAAAAGCGAATGTTGATAACTTCTTCTTTATCTTTTTGCAGGTTTTATGAAAGCGGAGTATCTTTAGACAATTTTTTAGGAGAGTAACGATTATGCAGGATTTTGTCCATTTACATGTCCATACCCAGTATTCCATCCTTGATGGCCAGGCGTCTATTCCACGTTTGGTAGACAAGGCTATGGCTGATGGAATGAAAGGTATAGCCGTAACAGACCATGGTGATATGTTCGGTATCAAGGAATTCTTCAATTATGTGAATAAGAAGAATAGCAGTACTAACGGTGAGATAAAGGATTTGAAGAAAAGAATAGCCGGACTGGAAAAAGGTACGGTGGAATGTGATAATCCCGAGGCGGAACTTGTGGCGTGCAAGGAGAAGTTGGAGGCGGCAAAGAGGAAATTGTTTAAACCGATTTTCGGTTGTGAGATGTATGTGGCACGCCGTCGTTTATTTAACAAAGAAGGAAAACCCGATCAAAGTGGTTATCACTTGGTAGTGCTTGCTAAAAATGAAAAAGGATACCACAACCTCATAAAATTAGTGTCAAAGGCATGGACGGAAGGGTTTTATATGCGTCCGCGTACTGATCGTGTGGAATTGGAAAAATACCATGAAGGGCTGATTGTTTGTACAGCGTGTATTGCCGGAGAAGTGCCTAGAAATATAATAGCTGGAAAATATGAAGAGGCAGAGGAGGCTATCCAATGGTATAAACGTGTATTCGGAGATGATTTCTATTTGGAATTGCAACGTCATAAAGCGACGGTTCCTCGTGCGAATCATGAAGCTTATAAATTGCAGCAAATTGCTAACGAAAAGTTGATAGAGTATTCTAGAAAATTCAATGTCAAGCTGGTTTGTACTAATGACGTTCACTTTGTAGATGAAGAGAATGCTGAAGCACACGACAGGCTGATCTGTCTGAGTACGGGTAAGGATTTGGATGATCCTAACCGTATGCTCTATTCAAAGCAAGAGTGGATGAAGACACGTGCCGAGATGAATGAAGTTTTCGCTGATGTCCCCGAGGCTCTTTCAAATACGGTGGATATTTGTGATCAGGTGGAATTTTATAGTATAGATCATGCACCGATTATGCCTACTTTTGCTATTCCTGAAGATTTTGGGACAGAAGAGGGGTATCGGAAGAAATATACAGAAAAGGACTTGTTTGATGAGTTCACTCAAGATGAAAACGGTAACGTGGTAATGAGTGAGGAGGCCGCCAAAGCCAAAATAGAGAAACTGGGTGGTTATGACAAACTCTATCGTATTAAACTGGAAGCTGATTATCTGAAGAAATTAGCGTTGGAAGGTGCGTACAAGCGTTATGGAGAAGTCTTGAATGAGGAAGTGCAGGAACGGATCAAATTCGAACTTCATATTATGAAGACGATGGGTTTTCCGGGTTACTTCTTGATTGTGCAGGATTTTATTCGTGCCGCGCGTGAAGAATTGGACGTGTCTGTAGGGCCGGGACGTGGATCGGCGGCAGGTTCTGCCGTAGCATATTGTTTGGGTATCACTAAAATAGACCCTATTGCATACGATTTGCTGTTCGAACGTTTCCTGAATCCCGACCGTATTTCTTTGCCTGATATTGATGTGGATTTTGATGATGATGGTCGTGGACGAGTACTGAATTGGGTAACTGAAAAATATGGTCAGGAAAAGGTGGCGCATATCATTACATATGGTACGATGGCAACCAAGCTAGCGATCAAGGATGTAGCCCGTGTACAGAAATTACCTTTATCGGAGTCTGACCGTTTGTGTAAGCTGGTTCCGGATAAGATTCCTGATAAAAAAATGAATTTGACTAATGCCATAGCTTATGTTCCTGAACTACAGGCAGCGGAAGTCTCACCTGATCCTATTTTGCGTGATACGATAAAGTATGCAAAGATGTTGGAGGGGAATGTCCGTAATACAGGTGTGCATGCGTGCGGTACTATTATATGTCGAGATGATATAACGGACTGGGTGCCTGTAAGTACGGCAGATGATAAGGAAACCGGTGAAAAAATGCTGGTGACTCAGTATGAAGGTTCAGTTATTGAAGATACTGGATTGATCAAGATGGACTTTTTGGGTCTGAAGACTCTTTCTATTATCAAAGAGGCGATTGAAAATATTAAGCATAGTAAGGGGATTATCTTGGACATTGACGAGGTTGACATTTCGGATCCTCCTACTTATGCTCTTTATAGTGAAGGACGGACGATTGGTACATTCCAGTTCGAATCTGCCGGTATGCAGAAATATTTGCGGGAATTGGAACCTAGTACTTTTGAGGATTTGATTGCGATGAATGCTCTTTATCGTCCGGGGCCTATGGATTATATTCCGGACTTTATCGACCGTAAGCATGGCCGTAAGCCTATTGAGTATGATATTCCTATTATGGAGAAATATTTGAAAGATACATATGGTATTACGGTATATCAGGAGCAGGTCATGCTTTTATCACGTTTGTTGGCGGATTTCACTCGTGGCGAATCCGATGCCTTGCGTAAAGCAATGGGTAAAAAACTAAGAGATAAACTAGACCATATGAAGCCTAAGTTTATTGAAGGCGGACGAAAGAACGGTCATGATCCCAAAGTACTTGAGAAGATTTGGACGGACTGGGAAAAGTTTGCTTCTTATGCATTCAATAAATCTCATGCTACTTGTTATTCATGGGTGGCTTATCAGACTGCTTTTCTGAAAGCAAACTATCCCGCGGAATATATGGCAGCTACGATGAGCCGGAATATTTCGAATATCACGGAAATTACTAAATTGATGGATGAGAGTAAGGCGACTGGCATCATGACCAAGGGACCCGATGTGAATGAAAGTTATCTGAAGTTTTCTGTGAACCGTAAAGGGGATATCCGTTTTGGGCTGGGAGCCATTAAGGGAGTGGGGGAAAGTGCTGTGCAGTCTATCCTTGAAGAACGTGAGAGAAATGGAGAATATAAAGATATTTTCGATTTTGTACAGCGTGTAAATCTTTCGGCTTGTAATCGTAAGAATATAGAAAACTTGGCTTTGGCAGGTGCTTTTGATAGTTTCACGGGAATAAAGCGTGAAGACTTCTTTGTAAAGAACGCTAAGGATGAAACCTTTACCGAAGTTTTGGTACGTTATGGAAATAAGTATCAGATGGATAAAGCCGCAGCTGCAAATTCTTTGTTTGGAGGTGAGAATCAAGTGGATATTGCTACTCCCGAAATCATTCCGTCTCCTGCATGGGGGGATTTGGAACGTTTGAATAAAGAACGTGATTTGGTAGGTATCTATCTTTCTGCCCATCCGTTGGATGAGTATGCTGTTATATTAGAGAATGTATGTAATGTCCACATGGCGGAACTTGCCGATTTAACCCCTTTGCAGAACAGAGACTTAACCATGGGGGGGATTGTGAGTGCAGTGCGTGAGGGATATACCAAGACGGGAAAACCATACGGTATTGCTAAAGTGGAAGATTATTCGGGCTCAGCGGAATTTGCTTTCTTCGGTAATGAATGGGTAGAGAAGAAGAACTTTTTTATGACTGGTATGTTTTTATTTATGCGAGGGAAATGTCAGCCAAAACAATGGCGGCAGGAAGAATGGGAGGTGAAGATAAGTACTATTGAATTATTACCAGAAGTAAAGGAAAAGATTATTGAGAAACTTACAGTTTCAGCTCCTTTGTCTGCATTGGATGAAGAGCTGATAACGGAGTTTTCAGCCTTAATCAAGGCAAATCCCGGTAATGCAGAGCTTTATTTTCATGTAATGGATGAGGATGGACAAATGTATGTCAATCTGATGTCACGTACTATGAAGATTTCGGTTCAAAAAGAGATCATGACTTATTTAAAGAGCCAACCACAGCTCTCTTACAAAATTAATTAGTATATTTGCGCTAACATTTTAAATAACTAAGTATAATAATTATGGCACTAGAAATTAAAGATAGCAATTTTGAAGAATTGCTGGCATCGGGCAAGCCTGTAGTAGTGGACTTTTGGGCAACATGGTGTGGTCCTTGTAAAAAAATAGCTCCGGATGTTGAAGCTTTGGCAGAAGAATATAAGGATCAGGTAATAATTGGAAAGTGCGACGTGGATGATAACGACGAACTGACCGGTAAATTTGGTGTACGTAACATTCCTACCGTTCTTTTTATCAAGGATGGTGAAGTGAAAGATAAGACTGTAGGTGCAGTGACCAAGGCCCAGCTGGAAGAAAAAATTAAAGCTTTACTGTAATAAAAAGAATATTCACCCTTTAATATATACGACTATGGGAATGGAAGACGATTTCTTATTGGAAGATGAGGATGATCAAAAAACGATAGAGTTTATCAAAAATTATCTGCCTCAGGATTTGAAAGATAAATTCACGGAGGATGATTTGTATTATATTCTTGATGTGATTGTGGATTACTATACCTCCAGCGGATGCCTTGATGTACAACCTGATGAAGAGGGATACATTAATATTGATCAAGATGAAATTGTGAATTACATAGTCAAGGAAGCCAAGAAAGACGGAATGGGGCCTTATGACCCCAATGATGTATTCTTTGTAGTCCAGGGGGAAATGGAATATGGGAATTCATTGGGACAGGTAGATTAAGAAGATAGTCTCATAATAAAATAAAAGATGCGTATCTCCAGCTAGGGATACGCATTTTTTATATTTGAAAACAAGGTAATATCTACTATTAGCTCTCTTATTTCTTTTGTAAAAGAAAATAATAGAATACCTTTGTAAAAACGCTCATGCTCATTTTAACTATAAAAACATTGCTTAATGGCTAAAAAGAAAAATTCCCAATTCCTACCTGGTTTTTTGGAGGATATCATGTCTTTATTGACTCCGGAAGAACAAGAAATTGCATTTGAATTGTTTAATGATGGAGCCAATCAGGTAGATGAAGAACTGTCTCATATTTATTATCATCATCAGTGTCCCGATTATAGATTGATTGCACAGCCAGTCGCATCTTATTTGATGCCTTTGTGGACGATGGATGATATGAGTAGTCTGTCACCGGCTGAAATCTACTCTTCTTGTGCTGTTATTCCACAAGAAACATTGGAACGAGATCTCCGTAATTTTATTTTTAACATCTTTGTCGTATATCGGAAAATGCCCGAAAAATGTTATTCATATAGAATGTGGTATGCATTAGGAATGATGGAGCATTTTCGTATGGAACGTTGTTTGGATATTGTTTTGGAAGTATTGCGGCAAGACTTGGATTTCTATGATTTTTATTTCGGTTATTTGTATGAAACAATGTTGTCTGCTATAACCTATCAATTGGGACAGAATCAATTAGATGTTTTGATGGACTTTATGAAAGAGCCTGGATTGCTTCCTATGTCTAAATATAGAGTGATTGAAGCGGTTGCTCATATTGTGATAACTCATCCTGCCAGAAGAGAGGAAGTGATGGATTGGTTTGGTAATTTGTTGGGTTATTATTTTGATATACTGAAAGATCAGAAGAATGATATTTGTTCCACTTTGCTGCTTGATCATGTTACAGCTTGCATGATGGATATTCGAGGGGTAGAAACTTTACCTATTTTGCAAAAGATTTATCGGACTTATCATATTAAACCTTATGGCATTCCAAGTATTAATGAACTAAAGAAAAAAATGCCTTATGCGGAAATGCATGGGTTGGAAATGGAGCGGGTAGAAGATTATTTAGCTGAAGTTTTTGAGGCTGCTACTGATGAGGACGAGGATGAGGAAATTTACGATGATCCGCTTTACATAGAAGATCAGCCTGCTAAAAAACTTAGAATAAAAATAGAGTTGAAAGATTCTGAACCGTTAGTTTGGCGCATATTGGAGGTCCCTTCGAATATTTGCTTGGAAAGATTTTCTGAGGTGGTAGAAGTGGCAATGGGATGGGATGGTTATCATTTGCATCGTTTTATTAAGGGGGACACTTATTATCTTCCTCCCAAAGATCGGACAGGTGATTGTTTTTTTGAAGGTGCACTCAAACAGTTTGATTCCGGTATGCTTTCTTTAGGTGAATTATTAAGTCGCAAGGGATCAAAGATTAAGTATGAATATGATTTCGGGGATAGTTGGATACATGAAATTATATTAGAATCCTGTCAGTCTTATAAGAAAGAGGAAATTCCGGTTATTGCCTTGTTGGATGGTGAAAATGCTTGTCCGCCGGAAGATTGTAATGGCATATGGGGGTATAGGGAAATGCTGAAAGCTTTAGAAAAACCTCGCTCCAAAGCTGCGCGTGAATATAAAGAATGGTTGGGGTATAATTTTGATCCTACAGAATTTGATCTTGATGAAACTAGAGGGCTGTTGGCTGAAATTATAGATTGATTTGGAATTTGGTTATAACAGGGCGGGTGAAAATCCCGCTCTTTCCTGAAAAAAGTGTTTTATGTCTGGTGGATAGGGAAATTTAATATTCACAGATTTTGTTTACTATGTGTTTATACGATGCCTTGTACATTCAAAAAGAAATAGATTCCTGTAGCTATCATTAATAGTCCTAATATAGCATAGAAAAGTCGTGCACGCTGGCGCCCTGCATTACTGACAATGAACTGTGTGTTGTGTGCGGTAAAGAACCACTCCCAATTAAATAAGGCTGCCAGAACGGACAGTAGTCCTACCAATATGAATATGGCTTGGATCAGATAATGCATTCCCATAATTTAATGAATTTGGCTGTAGGGGCAGATTATGTTCGTCCCTACAGTGGATATTTTCTTTTATTCAGCTTCAAAGCGCATGATGCGGCTTCCATCTTCAGATTCTTCAATCTCGACTTTTACAGCATTGCCAGGCAAGAGTTCTTCTACCAGTTCCGGCCATTCGATGAAGCAGAGGGCACCGCTATAGAAATAATCCTCATATCCCATGTCGTATACTTCGTCCAGTTTCTTGATACGATAGAAATCAAAATGGTAAATAAGTTCGCCTGTTTCATCCGAACGGTATTCATTGACAATGGCAAAAGTTGGTGAGTTAATGACATCTGTTACCCCCAGCTCTTCGCATACAGCTTTGATAAATGTTGTTTTACCGGCCCCCATCTTTCCGTAGAAAGCAAAAACGGTATTGTCACCCATGGCTGCGATGAATTGTTTGGCAGCTTCGTGGATAGAGTTTAAAGAATTGATTTTAATTTCCATATTCATTGGTTTGATTGAGTTTCTTTTGTTTGTAAATATACATGCTTTTCCCCATTTTACAAAAAGTATAGATAAGGATTGAAAAAAAGATTATCGCTGCACCCGAAGGAACTTGTAATTTATAAGAAATGAACAGTCCACCTAAACAACCTGCATAACCAATGATGACAGACCACCAAATAATTTTCTTGAAACTATGGGTAAACAAATTAGCGGTCATTTGTGGTAAGGTCAGCAGAGAAATGGCAAGTACTATACCTACCATGCGGAGACATGATACGATGGTCAGTGCAATGAACATCATTAGAATATATTCAAATAAAGCTACCGGTATACGTTGAGAACATGCGAATTCCCGGTCGAAAGCGATGCAAATGATAGGATTTAGAAATAAAGTGAAAAATAGTATCAACAGTATGGAAAGAATGGCAAGTAACAAAATATCTGTGGGCGTAATGGTCAGAATGTTACCGAACAGAAAGGCGGATAAATCGGGAGTGAATCCTGGAGCTAAAAAGCTAAATATAATACCTACTGCCATACCAAAAGTCCAAAACACAGCGATAGCAGAGTCTTCGCGCATATCTTTCCGTTTGCTTAACCATTCTACCCCAAAGGAAGAGAGTACGGAGAAGATTGCAGCAGATAATAGAGGAGAGATGTCTGCGTATAATCCTAGACCGATACCTCCAAAAGAGGCATGGGTAATTCCTCCACTGATAAATACCAAACGGCGCGTCACAATGTATGTGCCGATAATGCCACAGGCAATGCTGGCAAACAAGCTTCCTAGCAAGGCATGTTGGAAGAAAGTATAATGCAAAAGTTCTAATATATCCATACTGTATTCTTTTTTCAGTGGTTTTTATTCAAATGGAGGCTTTGCTTGATGTAGGGCGGATTATTTGAATCTTCGTTCACCTACAATCAGGAAAAGTTCGTCTTTCAACTCGTCTGGCAGTTCTACTCCACGTAATTGCAGGCTACGGCTCCATCCGGCTACCTCATCTTCTTTACAAGTGTACATGATTTCTCGAAATTCTTCCACTTCTTCTTCATTATAACCATTTGAGGGACGGCCGCGAAAGCGGTCCAGTTCTTCATCATCATAATATTCTATTTTTTTGCTGACAGCGGCAAGCAGGCTTTCTTTTTCACAAATTTCATGTTGTCCACAACATTCAGCGTCTGCTTCCACTATTTCGGGAGCGGTCTTCAATTCTCCGCTTTCTATCTTTTTTTGTATCTGGCGGTTGTGTAAAACTCCCACTGCCATGGCGATACCTGCCAAAATAATCAGACCAATAATAAGTATGAGCATAACTTTATATCTCCTCTATTATAAAACCAGCTTTCTTTAAATCTTCCCAATAGTAAGGATAGGATTTTGAAACGACCTGTGGGTTGTTAATCCGGATTTCGGGCATCACTACACAAACCGGAGCGAACGCCATAGCCATACGGTGGTCCTCATAAGTGTCAATGGCGGCATCAGCGGTCATTTCACATCGTTCACCTTCCCAAGACAGAATACGATCGTCTATTTCATGAAGTATATATCCTAGCTTTCCCATTTCTTTTATCAAGGCTGTTATACGGTCTGTTTCTTTAATCTTCAAACTTTGTAAGCCTGAGAAGCGGAAGGGAATATTCATTAACGCACAAGTGACAACAAATGTTTGTGCCAAATCTGGTTGGTTGATGAAATCATAATCCAGACGTTCGGCTATTTTATCGGTCTTTTTCAATGTTACCATTTTATTTCCATAAATACTTTCGATTCCTAGTAACTGGAAAATTTCAGCCACTTTACTGTCCCCTTGATAGCTTGTTTCGAATAATCCCGGTAAAATGATTTCCGCTTTGTTGGAAAGAGCGGCTATCTGATACCAATATGAAGCTGCGCTCCAATCACTTTCCACGTAGAAAGGTATGGATTGGTAGGGTTGTGGCTCAACTTTTAGTTGATATTCATTGAGCCATTTGGCTTTGGCTCCAAAGTCATTCATCAACTGTAGGGTAAGATTGATATAAGGGCGGGATATAATTTCTCCTGTCAGTGTAAGGGCCAGCCCGTTACTTAGTATAGGAGCAATCATTAATAAGGCTGAGATATATTGAGAACTGATATTGCCCGGCAGGCTGATGGTATCTTTCTGCAGTTTGTGTCCGGTGATACGCAGAGGAGGATATCCGTCATTGATTATGTATTCTATTTCTGCTCCTAACTCACGTAAAGCATTGACCAACACCTGGATGGGACGTTGTTGCATACGTTGTGTACCAGTGATGATCCGTGTTCCCGGAGTGACGGACAAATAAGCGGTAAGAAAGCGCATGGCTGTTCCGGCTGCCATAATGTCTATGGTATTTTTGCCGTCATTTAAGGCGTGAATCATTACTTGGGTATCATCGCAGTCAGATAGGTTCTCAAGTTGGAATGTTCTATTTCCCAGTGCGTTGATAATCAATGCACGGTTGCTGATACTCTTGGAAGAGGGGAGCTGGATCGTTGTATATATTTGAGCGGGTGCCGTTACTTTTATTTGCATCATACCTTATATAATATAATAATGTGTATCGGATTGCAAAGGTAGGAATATTATCTTAATACTTGAAGGTTGCTACTTAAAAAAGGAAGCCGAGAGTATAAAAAAGCCGAGAACATGGAAAGGTGGCTGTTTTGTTCCCGGCTTGGACATATAGTGAAAGTTAAGCTATAGTGATGCTTGAATCCAAATAAACATCTTGAATGGTATTTAACAATTCAATTCCGTCTTTCATCGGTTTTTGAAAGGCTTTACGTCCACTTATGAGACCCATGCCTCCGGCACGTTTATTAACGATTGCTGTTATTATCGCGTCTTTTAGATCAGAACTGCCATGAGATTCACCTCCAGAGTTGATTAATCCTACACGTCCCATGTATCCATTGGCTACTTGATAGCGGCAGAGGTCGATAGGATGTTCTGAAGTCAGATCGGTATAAACTTTATCATTTGTCTTTCCAAATTTAATGGCTGTAAAACCACCGTTATTGACCGGTAATTTTTGTTTTACAATATCCGCTTTGATAGTAACTCCCAAATGATTGGCTTGTCCGGTCAAATCGGCTGCTGCATGATAATCTACGCCGTCTTTTTTAAAAGCATTATTACGTAAGTAACACCATAAAATAGTAGCCATGCCTAGTTCGTGGGCATATTCAAAAGCTTCCGCTATTTCAACCAGTTGTCTGCGGCTCTGTTCAGAACCGAAATAGATAGTGGCGCCTACTGCTACAGCCCCCATATTCCAGGCTTCTTTTACAGTGCCAAACATCACTTGGTCGTAAGAATTGGGATAAGTCAATAATTCATTGTGATTTAGTTTGACAATAAAAGGAATCTTGTGGGCGTATTTGCGAGCAACGGAACCTAATACTCCGAAAGTAGAGGCTACGCCATTACAGCCCCCCTCAATAGCGAGTTTTACAATATTTTCCGGATCAAAGTAAAGTGGATTGGGAGCAAATGAGGCTCCTGCTGTATGTTCTATGCCTTGATCTACAGGAAGAATAGATACATACCCTGTATTTGCAAGTCGCCCGTGTCCTAACAGGGCTTGAAGACTGCTTAGGGTACGAATATTGCGGTCTGATGATATCCAAGTATCATCAATGGTGTTTGGAGAAGGGATATGGATTAATGATTTATCTATAGTTCTACAGGTGTGCTCTAAATAAAATGCTGCTTGGTCACCCAATAAATTTGTTATTTTACTCATACTATTTTTTTCTTTTATTGATTAATAATTCTTTATCCATAATGTTTTCTTTCTAGTATAAAGGCGTATGATTGCGCTTGAATGCATTATTGAAAACACTATTTTGATGTATTCTCCATTCTGTGATGGAGGTTTCGGACAGCGCAGGAAAATTATTTCCTGCCGTCGGGGGTGGTCTTTCCTTGATCGGCTACTGCTTCCATTAGTTTTTTTATTTCTTCCGGATCTCCCAAAAAGTAGTCTTTCTTCAAATTCAGGTCATCATCAAACTCGAACACATACGGAATAGCGGTAGGTAGATTAAGGCCTACAATTTCCTCATCCGGTATGTGTTTCAAATATTTAATAATTCCTCTGAGGCTGTTTCCATGAGCCACTACCAGCAGTTCGTTTGCTGTAGCTAGATTGGGGAAAATGATGCATTTCCAATAAGGTAATATACGTTCTACTGTTTCTTTCAGAGATTCAGTACGTGGAAGATCTTTGTCAGGAACTTCTTTATAACGGGTATCTGTTTTCGGATTGCGCGGATCGTCTTCCGATAGGGCTTTGGGGGCTACGTTAAAGCTACGGCGCCATATCAATACTTGTTCTTCTCCATATTTAGAAGCTGTTTCGCTTTTGTTTAATCCTTGCAATACGCCATAATGTTTCTCGTTTAGACGCCAACTTTTCTCTACAGGTATCCAATCTTGATCCATTTTATCTAGCACACAGTTTAATGTTTTGACTGCACGCTTTAAAAAAGAAGTGTAAGCTTTATCAAAATGAAATCCTTTTTCTTTTAAGAGTGTACCTGCTTGGTTGGCATCAGCGATACCTTTTTCGGTTAAATCTACATCTGTCCATCCTGTAAAACGGTTGTCTTTGTTCCAAGTACTTTCTCCATGGCGGAGTAATACGATTCTTTTCATTTGTTCTCCTTTCTTTATTACCCGGTAATACATTTTCTGTTGGCAACAAAATTAGTTGTAGCATACATACTTATCAATACCCATTAATTATGAATTTAACAATGGAAGGCAAGGATTTGTTTCTCTTTTTATTATTTTTGTGCTTTGTAATTAACACATGCCATGAAAAGAATTAAAACAGGACTAACGGGATTTATATTAGGAGATTGGTTGGGAATGCCTTACAGGGGAAAAGGAAAAGGGACATTTAAACCTATATGGACAAAATCTTATCTTCGGGGAGATAAATGTTCAGGGAATACCTCGATGTTATTATGTGCTTTGGACAGTCGTTGCAATTTGGAACTTTATCAGCAGAATTTAAGAAACTGGTATTTCAATAGAAAGTATACAGGAGAAAACATTGAGTTTGATATTGATCAGGTGACCCAAAAAGCAATCATGAAAAATTTCAGGGGAGTGTCTTCGGATTCTAATAGTGGCAACCGCAGTTTGATGGGGTGTTGTGTTTTGGCTTTTTCTCCTTTATCTAAAGAGGAGATTTTTTCTTTTATTAAGATCACTCATAATAGTCGTTATAGCTTTAAGTATACTTGGTTTTTTATTGAGTTCATTCGTTGCCTGTTGGAATATGAAGATAAAGAACAGGCATTACAGCAGGCTGAGCAGAGATGTGATGTGGAGGTTAACAGGCAAAATCTTTGTAATGGAAGCTTTGTTGTAGATACGGTGGAATCAGTGGTCAATTGGTTTATGGCAGGAAATAGTTATAAGGAGTGCGTATTTTCGGCTATAAACTCAGGTAAGTCAAGTGATGCGGTAGGAGCATTGACAGGTTTGCTGGCGGGAATATATTATGGATTAGAATTAAAGAATGGAGTGAAGGGGTTTGAAACAATGGAATCTTATATTGATTCATTTATCCAGTACCTTAATCCCACTCTTTAAATTCCAATGAAAGTTGTTCCCATTGTTTTTTTATTTCTTCTTTTTCTTCTTTTGGATTAGATATGGATAGTCCGATAAGGCGGATGGGGTGGCTTTCATAATCAATTTCTTTCAGTAATTTTTTTGCTAACGGAAGAATTTTATCCATACTTGTCAGTTCACTGTTTTGAGTGATGCTGCGGGTTATTTGGCTAAAGTCATGGAACTTTATTTTTAAAGTAAGTGTGTTACCGCTGAAATTAGTGCGTTTCAGTCTTTCTAGCAATTCGGTAACTACATGATATAGTTCAATGATGGCGGAAGAATGAAGAGAAATGTCTTTTTCCAATGTATGTTCGCATCCTACGGACTTACGGATTCTTATGGGTTCTACAGGACGGAGGTCAATGCCTCGTGCGAAATCGTAATACAGATTACCTGCTTTACCAAACTGCCGGGTAAGCATTTCTAAAGTGCAGGCTTGTAATTGGGTACCATTATGAATCCCTAATGTGTGCATTTTTTGGGCTGTTACCGGACCTACTCCCCAAAAAGATTCGATGGGAAGGTGGGCGATGAAATCCAATGCTTGGTTGGGATGTATTGTACATAATCCGTCGGGTTTGCGGTAATCCGATGCTATTTTGGCTAGAAACTTGTTATAAGAGACCCCGGCTGAAGCTATCAATCCCAATTCTTTGCGAATACGCTTTTTAATATCTTTGGCTATATCTATAGCAAGTGAAAAGCCTGCTTTATTTTCAGTTACATCCAGAAAAGCTTCGTCTAGTGACAGAGGCTCTATGATATCTGTATAGGTATGAAAAATATCATGTATCTGCTGGGATACAGTTTTATATACATTCATTCGCCCCGGAACAAAAATCAGTTCTGGGCAAAGTCTTTTGGCTTTTTGTGATGACATGGCGGAACGTACTCCGTAACGGCGGGCTTCGTAACTGGCAGCAGCTACCACACCTCGTTCTTCAGCGTGTCCCACAGCAAGCGGTTTTCCACATAATTCGGGGTTGTCACGTTGTTCTACCGATGCGTAGAATGCATCCATATCGATATGTATTATTTTGCGTTCGGACATCTTCATGAAATTTGTAGAGCAAAGGTATGAAAAAGGTTTTTGGTTGATGAACTCTTTAACAGCTTTATTTGTTATATTTTCATTAATATTATTTCTGTATAACGAGTATGAGAAAGGCACGTAAAAACTACTTTATTTACTTGATGATGCTATTGATATTCGGAGGGTTGATTTATACCGCTATAGCAGGTGGTGAGCGTTTTTTGCATTTGTCATCTATAAAGCCAGCGACAGCAGGTGATGATGCTTTTACTATGTTTAAAACTATATTACTTGATAATCTGGAGCATCCTTTTTCCATTTTACTCATTCAAATTATAGTTGTATTGATTGCGGTTCGTATTTTTGCGTCTGCATTCCGCTATATAGGGCAACCGGGAGTGATAGGTGAGATAGTGGCAGGAATTGTCTTGGGGCCTTCCCTGCTGGGATCTCTTTATCCTGAGTTTTTCGGCTTTTTGTTTCAACCGGATTCTTTGACTAATCTGGAACTTATCAGTCAGTTAGGGTTGGTACTATTTATGTTTGTTATTGGAATGGAGGTTGATTTCGGAGTATTGAAAAATAAGATAAATGAAACATTAGTTATTAGTCATGCAGGAATTTTGGTACCTTTCTTCTTGGGAATGTTGGCTTCTTACTGGGTATATGAGGAATATGCTTCCCAGCAAACAGCATTTCTTCCATTTGCTTTATTTATTGGTATATCTATGAGTATTACCGCTTTTCCGGTTTTGGCCCGTATTATTCAAGAACGGAATATGACACGGAAACCTGTAGGAATTCTTACGATAGCATCTGCAGCCAATGATGATGTGACAGCTTGGTGTTTGTTGGCGGTTGTCATTGCTATTACAAAAGCAGGAACGTTGGGAGGTGCTTTGTATACAGTTCTTCTTACATTTGTCTATATAGCTGTGATGTTTGTTGTTGTTCGTCCGTTTTTAAAGAAAATCGGTACACTTTATTCCAATAAAGAAGTTATAAACAAGACCTTTGTCAGTTTTATTTTTTTGGTTTTGATTGTATCGGCGGCTATTACGGAAATTTTGGGGATTCATGCTTTGTTTGGTGCTTTTATGGCGGGTGTAGTCATGCCTTCTAATTTTGGTTTCCGTAAGGTAATGATGGAGAAGGTTGAGGATATAGCATTGGTTTTTTTTCTACCGTTATTTTTTGCTTTTACAGGATTACGCACACAGATAGGATTAATTAATACGCCGGAATTATGGTGTGTATGCCTGTTATTGATTACTGTAGCGGTTGTCGGAAAATTTGGTGGATGTGCTGTGGCCTCCCGTTTGGTGGGTGAGTCTTGGAAAGATAGTTTCACCATAGGTACTTTGATGAATACCCGTGGATTGATGGAATTGGTGGCATTGAATATCGGTTATGAGTTGGGGGTACTTCCTCCATCTATCTTTGTTATTCTTATCATAATGGCTTTGGTTACGACTTTTATGACGACACCTTTATTAAATTTAGTCGAATGGGGCTTTGCAGTAAGAGAACAAAAAACGGTTTTGCAACGAAAATTGCTTTTGTTCTTTGGACGTCCCGAAACAGGTGGTAAGCTATTATCGGTATACAAATTACTCTTTGGAAAACAACTTTCTTATCATCAGGTAATTGCAGCTCATTATACAACGGGTACCGATGTGAATCCTACTAGTGTTGAGCAATTTTTTGAAGAAAGTTTTATTCCTGTTGATAAACAGGCAGAGCACTTGAATATACATATAGAGAAGCGTTATAGAGTAACTGATAATTTGGTATCTGATATGATTTCCACTGTAGAAGCGGAGTCACCGGATATTTTGTTGTTAGGCGCAGGGCCTCGCTTTATGACTGACGGTGAAAAGTCGATGACTTCTTTTTTTGGTTTGTTTCGTAAAAAAGTGGATGATGTGTTAGAGCATGCTTCTTGTCCTGTTGCTATCTTTGTAAATCGTGACTATCGTAATGGAGATGAAGTGGCTGTATTGATAAATGGAAGTATGGATAGTTTTCTTTTCACTTATGTGCGTCGTTTATTGGAAGATGGAGGGAGTTTTATTCATTTATATTATTTCAGCAGTGGAAGTGAAGAATATGTAGGACAAATATATAAGATAAATAAGCAGTATGCAAATAGGGTACATCTGTATCCTTTGGTTGAAATAGAGGATTTGGTATTGCCGATAATTCATGGATTGCTTATTTTAAGCTATGATACTTGTGTGGGGATTGCTGCCAATGAAAAAGTCTTTAAAGCGCTTCCTTCTTTATTGGTCATGAAGGATGCATCTTAAAAAGAAACTGAGCCGTTTTCAACCATCCCGCCAAACTGCCATAGTTACGAGAATTGTCTAAAAAGCAAAAAGCATTGACAATCATCAGATTATCAATGCTTTCTTCCAGTCGGGGTGACTGGATTCGAACCAGCGACCACACGCCCCCCAGCGCGACTCCAAATCTTTTTCTACGGAGTTGATAATCAGAACTTATCTTTATAATCCTTTTCCTTTAGTTTGCACCTCAGTTTACACAGGTGCTTTCCACCGTTTGGATTAAACATATTCTTATCGTTACAAAGATACTGTATTTATATGGATTGGCATAAAGTTTATCATTAATATTGAGGATGATTAATTATTAATTTAAGTAATAAAGAATAGGAAATATCTTGATATGGTTAATAGTATAATCTATATCTCTATTCTTTATTTTTTGTAAAGATAGCTGCCCAAATAAAGAAAAACAGCATAAGAGTTTCCTCAAATGCTGCTTCTATTCTGTTTTAGTAAACGTTGGAATAAGTCTTTTACTCCACTCTTTGATAAGAGAATTTCTTACCACTGGGTGTTACACCATCTGCTTCCAACTCTTGTACTGATAAGGTCATAGAATTAAGTAACAGAATATCACTAATAGCCCATTCATCTTCGTCACTGTACATTTCATAGAGTTTGTTACCATCTATTTTGTATTTACCTACTTCTTTGTAGGAGCTAACTTCTGCACTTGTGTACTCAAATGTACCATCACCCTTGTAAGTAACATGGGTGGCAACTGCATCACCGCTTGTCATTTTCCATTTGCCTATAATTAAAGACGTGTAATCGTCCTGCTTTTTTGTCACAATAACAATTGAAGTCGTACTGAAACCGCTATCTTCTGTTGTTACTGTGATATTCGCTTCACCTACTGAATTGGCTGTTATCAAACCATCTTGATTTACACTTGCAACAGCTTCATTGGAACTGCTCCATATAACTTTCTTGTTGGTTGCATTATCGGGTTGTACAGTAGCTATTAATTGGAATGTTTCACCTTGCTTTAGACTAACAGATTGCTCATTAATTGATATGCCTGTAACCTTTACTTCGTCAGTAACAATCTTACCATTATCTATATTGATTTTAAATGTAAAGTCCTTCTTAGTGCCATCGTAAAATGTTACTTCACATTTATAATTCCAAATATTGGTTGTGTTACCAGTTAATGTAAGAACTCTCTTTGCATCAGAAGTTACATCAAAGGGGGGAACAATCCGAGTTACCCAAACAGATTTAGCATCCTTATAGTTGTATTTACTAATTGAGATATTCTCAGCAGAGACATCCTCTAAGTAGCCAGTTAGAAATCTTATTCCTTCTTCATAAGAAATCAGCTCCGTTTCAGCAGGCATACCGTGACTGTCGAATTCAGGTTGTTTCATGGCTACATAGACAGTATCCCCTTCACTTGAATAGCAGCAATTGCCTATAAAGACAGATTCTTGAAACCAACTGTAAGCCACCTTGTTCTTATTTGGGTCAGATTGGAGTTGATTACGTTTTGTCCTGCCATTAAAAGTAAAGATGTTCTGACGGTATCCATTTAAAGCCAATGTTACAATATTACCTGCGGTAGTCTTTTTATGAAATAGAGGGAAGATGTTATCTAATTTGATGGTTTCATATTCTCCATATCCCTTATAGACTTTTTGAATAGTATCAGTTTCTTCTATATCAGTCCACTCAAATTTGATGCCTCTGGTTGCTGTTTCGTATTCTGCGAACCATAAATGTTTATTCTTCAATCCTGTAAAAAGAATAGATGATTCACCAGCTTGACAAAATCTACATGTTATATTGGAGTAATCTCCTATATATTCATCAAACATCTTATCTCTTTGGGTGGATTCATCCTCTATGTTATTGATAGGGGGAGCGGGGGTAACATCCAACTCATCATCTCCACAGGAAGTAAATCCCATGCTTAATGCAACCAATAATGAGGTTGCTAATAATCTAAATGTTTTCATTGTTATTATATTTATTTTATTACTTTAATCATTCCTCTATCTATAGCGTCATGGATTCTGCGTGTCTCATATTTGGGGCAACAATTATATTCACACCCATCAGACAGGTATTCAATATATGCTATGCCCCAATATATTTGTAGATATTTATAAAACTCGAATGGGCATTCAACTTTAAGATTTCTAATTTCACTCTTAGTATCTCCTTTCTTAGTAGTTTGAACATATAATGTACCCTCTTCTGGCAGATATTCTATTTTATATCTGCAATATTCTCCCATGTGATTAGCTATAGGAACATAGGTTCTTGGTGGCTCGTCAAAAGATTTTACGAGTAAGCATCCATCGTCATCAATGACAGGAGGGGATGCTTTTTGAAATATGCTACATAAAGTCTTGAAAGAATCAGATAATAAATAATCTATTTCATTTTGAGATAAGTAAAAGTCTGTACATTGATTCATGCAGCGGTATAAAAATCTTAGTTTATCCCATTCTTTTAAAATGTATTGTTCTTCTCGTTCTTTTTTACTTATTCTGCCTTTTGTAGTATATTCGATATATGGCAATTTAAAGGATTTCTCTAAGAATGATGAGGGCATATATAATCTACACCCTGTATCATAGCATAGGGGACTTTTGGCACTTAAACTATCAACTAATTCCATAATAATGGTATTGTGCCTATCTGTTCCCTATGGATAAGCAGTTAAAATAAAAGAGGTGTGGGAACTATATCTGTCTTATCCTTAGATTAGGTCTTCGCATTACCCTTAGCATGGATAAAACAATAGCCCCACACCAAGAGGTATATAGTTCACCTAAGCGATGAATATATATCAAATGTGTGGGTGCTATTGCTATCATCTTCATGCTAAAATTAAAGTTGCGAAGTTTAATCTAAGAAGATAATTTCAATAACACCTTTCGTTAAATATGTCCTTCCAACTCCCTATCTTATTAGTTCGTTGAAATTGGTTGCAAAGATAACGAAAGGTTCTAAATAAATGAGCATGAGGTGAAGATAAATAGTAGATTCTGCCACAAAACATAGTCCGCATAAAATATTTAGTCAGAATTGTATCTGAACTCTGTAAATCCATGTGGGTATCAAAATGATAATTTCCCTTATAAGAACTGAATCTTAGAAATTGTTACCCACATGGATTTATAAAGCTAAAGTTAATATCTCCGTCTGAATTAGAGGGTAGGACAAATTCAGATTGGGGTATATAAGACTGACCTTGCTCTAAATTTGTCCTGCCTGTCATTAGAAGCTCAAACAGTCATAAGTCTGTAATATTTCTTCCTGCCTTAACCCCAAGTATCTTTTAGTAATGGCAACAGAACTATGGTTGAACAGTTCCATCAGTTTTACTAAAGCAAGTTCAGCGTTATCACTGTTCATGTTATAGACCTGTCTTCCAAAAGTCTTTCTAAGTGAATGGCAGCTAAAGTTCTTAATCTTTAACTTGTACTTCTTCTTGACCTCTTTAAGAATGATATTGATTCTCTGGACTGTGAAGATAGTGCCTTTCTGACTTATAAGAATTGGCGCATTGATTCCAACAGGATTTATATGCCCGTAGCACTCTTTAATATGCTGCTGTAACCCAAGGTTCAGTCTGATAGTCCTTACCTTGCCTGTCTTTTTCTCAATTACTGTAAACTCGTCAGCACCTAATATCTGCTTCCACCTTAGAGATAGAATATCAGATATTCTTAATCCTGTGAAGCATCCCAAAGCTATAAGAAGTGAGATTTTATAATTCTCATCCTTTGCCAATTTTCTTATGAGGTTCATTGCATCAGACCAAACAAGATAGTCTGCCGTTGTGCTTGAATATTTAAGTGACATAATGTTCTGTTTTATAAGCAAATGAATAGAAGTGAATGTTTATTTAGACCGTCAATAATTAAAGCATTGATAATCAAACAAACATTCACTAATAATGAAAGTGAATATGGTAAGGACACCCAACTTAGAAATTGAGTGCCCTTTACCTTATTATAATGTACCCTCGTCTGCGAAGCTGTAATATCCTGCATCTGTAAGTATGAGGTGGTCTATTACTGAAATTCTCATAAGTCTTGCAGCATCCTTGACCTGCTTAGTTATTTCCATATCTTGCCTGCTTGGTTTCAGATTACCGCTTGGGTGGTTATGTGCAAGAATAATGGCTACTGAATTAGTAAGTAATGCAGCTTGTAGAATCACTCTGACATCAGCACAAGTTTCAGTAATTCCGCCCTCTGATATGAGCGTATAGCCTAAAACTTGGTTGGATTGGTTTAGAAACAAGACTTTGAAATATTCTTTGTAACAGATTGTACCTTCCTTATATGTAGGAAGCAAGTATTGATAAGCATCCTCAGAACTGACAATTTTATGCAGGTTTTTGAATTTGGGTTTGTAGGTTAGTTCCACTTCACCCACAGTATAATCTATATTCATAATGTACAATGTTTAATAAATTGGTAGATATAAAAAAAAGGACAACCAACTGAATAGCAGTCCTTTTGCATATTACTTTCTGTCCTTTTAGATAAAAGGCAGATATGTATCATCCAATGCACCACTGTCAATAATCTTTCTGCATAATTCATGCGATGCTTGATTTCTGAGGTCTATACCATAATTATCATCGCCTACCATTTTAATGATTGCCACAATGGTTTTCATCAACTCTTGTTGTAGAGTGCGGTGGTAGTGACTAACACTTTCAGCAAATCTTGTTGGATTCCAACCCATATCATTAAGCGCACGTTCTAACTCTTGTGCAGCTTTGTATTCACGAGAATTTTGTAATTCCATAATCCATGTAGTTTTAAACAGTTCATAAAATAGAGAAAGGACACCAAGTTAATGATGCCCTTTCCTCTCTCAATCAACAATCCACTCAGCCCAAGAACCAAGCGTATTCACTATCTCCTAATTTGGCACGCTGGATGCCTTGTACAAACTCTGTACAGTTAAGATTCCTCTCCAAGAAGTTATCTATGTAACTTGACTTCACAGAGCCATTGAGCAAGTTAAGTAACTGCCAACCTGTAATGCTGTCCCCTGTACTCTTGAAGTTTGCATCAGAAACAAAAGCCCTGCAAGCTGCATTAACTTGGCTGTCCCCCAATAATAGGCGAGGTAAGCGTTTCTGCTGGTTGGGTGTAAGAGCTTGATATAACCTCATCCTGCCTATTATCTGACAGAACTCGCTTGTGGAGATTGACATCTGCCCAAGTGTCCTTAACAGATGCAGGTCTTTGGATGGGTTGTAAGCATGGAACAGATTCAATGCTGCTGCATATAGTTCCTGTACGTTTAGGACTTCAACCTTATCCTGCAAGCCGTCAGTGGTGAGCATTAAATTTGAACACACACGATTACGAAAGCCTATGAAGATTTTAAATCTCTCCACAGATTTCTTACTGTACAGGTTAATCTCGTTATATGCCCTCACTCCACCAATGGATAATGCCAAACGATTACCGTATTCATCATGTACAATAGACGGGATTTCAAAGCAGAAGCACATCCTCTGATAGAACAAAGTTTTCTCTGCGTCTGTCAGTTCAGATGCTTTCTTTCCTAATGCACTTGGGATTCTGCCATTGATAGGGTGTGAGATTCTAATCTCTGGCATATCAAACTGCTCCCCATGAAAATAATCCTTGGCTGCATCCACTACTGCACCAATAAAGGATTGGTGGCTTATGGTTTCCTCCATTGATGCGAAACTTGGAATGATGCAGTCTTGTTGTAGGTGCTGCAAGGTTACTTCCTGCGTGTTGGCTTCAATGAAGTGGTTTACTCTCTTGGGTGCTGCAACTTCTTCCGCAATGATTGCTTCTTCTGCAAACTCACCCATGTTTAATGATTCTCTACGCTGTGCCATAGCTGGCATAATAACTAAATCTCTCATAATGAAATTGAATTAAATGGTTATTGATTGAATGGATTTAACAAGAACAAGCCCAAAACACAAGTGAATTACTTCGCTTGCGTCTTAGGCTGTTCTATGTCTTTCCCTAAATATTCAATCAAAGGAAGTTGAGAGCAATAGTAAAATATTGGTTGGCTGTGGCAATAGTACATTGTACCCTTTTCTGATTTAAAAAAGAATGCTTATTCCTGTCAGCTTTTAGACTGCATTGTTAAAGCATTCTTTTTTATTTAAGGGCTATAAGGGGGTGTTTATGTGGGTAGGGGTGTCTTGTGCATTATTCTGATGGTTTTAAATTGCCATTACGAAGTAGCATTCATAATGGCTGCTTACCCTTATCGTAGAAATTCAACTTTAGATGCTTCTAAATTCAGAATAAGGCAGACTTGGGATTATTCGTACCATTTATTAATATAATAATAAACAGTACGAAAAATCCTGCTTGCCTGTTATTTGGACTTGAAGCCTATCTTAAACACGTTTTTTGAGTTGGTGGGATTCCACTCCTTACGTTGTTTGGCTATATCATTGTCTAATAGTAGTTCTTTTGGGGTAAGTGCTATCCCTTTGGGTAAAAACTTCAATAGACCAGCACCATATAAATCCAAATTGTAACTTTCCACACTTGGTTTGCCCATTTTTAATTTACTTGCCAACTTATTAGAAGAAAGCAATATCTTGTTATCTTCTGCTATCAATAGAAGCTTGATATAATAGCCTTTCACTTTAATATCCAAATCCACTTTCATAAAGAGGTAGGACAATGTTATAAAGTTGGGGCGGTCTATGGGTGGGATGCAGTAAAGGCTTCTCATTGTAAATTCATATATAGGATGATTGATTGGTGCAGGGTATCTCTTTCTAACCAACACTGCTTCTATATCTTTATTGAAGTTTTTTAGTGCATTCTCATTCTCTCCTGTCCGTTTGGCTAAATCCTTAATTCTCCATCTGACCTTATAATAGTCATTTCTATATAAGGACAGACAGAAGAATCTGTATAGATTGGGTGGATTGAGCTTATCCACTATTGACTTATTAATGGTGGCATAGTCCTGCCTAATGTTACTTGTCCTGCTTTGCAGGTGTCTTTGAGGTATCTTCATATTCATTAGTAGCTGATTGAACATTATTGGTAAACATTAAATCTTTCTTCTCCCGTTCCATCTTATAATAGTAGGCAGTCCCAAAGTATATCTTGGCTTCTTTCCTGTTATGGAACTTCTTCCCTGTTGGTAGATGAATTATCATGTCAGTTTAAATATTAATGAGTTAATAAGCCAGCTTCTGTAATGAGATATAATAGGTAGTAACCTTTCCATTCTTCTTTCTCCTTGTCTTTAGATAGTTATTAAGATTAGCCCATAATCCAATATGAACTTTGTTATCTTTCACTCCCTGTTTAAGAGCCTTAGCCCTTATCTGCTCATAGGTAAATTCTTCCATTTTAGATATTCTGAATAGTTTGTAGTCTGTCAATCTGTGTGGTGGGGTTATCTGCTTATGGTATTGTAAAAGTAGTAATTCCATAGGTGAGGAACTAATGATAAGACCACACATTCAAGAATCAGACTTTATGCTATTCAGAATATCTAATAGCTTGGGGAGAGTAAGCCCACCTGTCAGATGGGCTTTGCTATTGGTCTCTTATGCTTCCAGAGCTTCTTTCAGTATTTCTATGAAGTCATCTTCTTCTTTAATTTCTTTCCAATTTGCTTCTGTATAGTTCAGCTCTTTCAATTTGTTTAATGCTTCAAATGCTTGTTCTTCGCTTGTGGATTTGGCATAACTGTTGAAGTCTTTGATGAAGTAACGTTTGGTAATGAAACTGACGCTCATGTTGGCAGCCTTGCATAAGTTGATGAACCTGTTACCTCTTTCAATTTTAATTTCTGTACCTTTTGGGAGGGTTATTTCTTCACCTTTTAAAGCCTTGCTCACTTGTTTGTCAGATAAGCTCTTACCTGTGTAAATCAACATGGCTGTGGTTGGATTGAACCCTTCGTTTAACAATTCTGCTACATTTTGGAATAGTTCATCTTTAGTAGTCAAAGAAGCTACAACTAATCTGTCTTTTTTATCCCAACTGCTGCCTACATTATTAATATCTACCAAGTATTCACCTACATTCTCAATATCCCTTACATAAACATTGGGAATGGTTTCAGTGTACTTGCCTGTTGCTACCAGCTTGGCGAATGCTGTGCATCTGTGCTGTCCGTCAAGAATAACGAGATAGTCCGCAGCTTCTTCCTTAGTCAATTCCCTGCCTTTGATGTCAGTAACAGTGTAACCTGCTTCAATCAGCTTTGCTGCTTCCACTACAATAATAGGAAATGCCTTCTCATATTTATTTGCAGCTATTAGAGCAATGAAGCTATCTACCTTCTTGGGGTTTACAGGTCTATTGTTCTTTACGAATGCTATCTTCTTCTGCTGTTCTACTCTTGCACCTGTTTCTTCATTGACTATTGAGAATGTAAGGAAATCATTGCCTATATTCTCATTGGATTCTTTCTCAAATTCCTGTGCCTGTTCCAACTTGGCTTTAGTCTTATCAACGACATTCTGTTGTGCTGCTATCACTGCTTCATCTGCATTTCTCTTAATGAGACGCTGTAATTCTTTTTCTTCTTGTTTCAAAACCTTAGTCAGTTCCTCTACGTTACCCATAGTTGCGTTGTTTGATTCTACACTGTTGTTTACCATCTCTGTTGCATTTAAATTTAAATTTTCCATTGTAATTTATTTTTTAAGTTGTTATTACTAATTCAGTGTAATCCTCAAACCTATGTACACTTGGTTATCTGATTACGCTGCAAAACTACTGGCTTCTGGGCTGATTAAAAGAGAGAAATTAATGAGTGGTTTTACTTCCCCTCTTAATTATTGGCTCGTTCGCTATCGTTTTGACGGTGCAAAGATGGGATATAATGGTAGGATTAAAAGAGAGAAAAAAAGTCCTGCTTTCTGTACCCTCTTAATGGTATGAAGCAGGACTGTATTGGTTATCAATGTATTGTTAGAAGTATATGCTATTCGCTGTATCAATTCTTTTGTCTTTATATTGCTTGATATAGCCTTTTAAAGTAAATTCATCCTCTGAGAAATTCTTGTTCGTAGATAGCTTAGTGAAGTAGATAAGTCTTGATATGAGTAATGTCTTGCTAAGTGATATGGTACTTCCTTTCTTCTGTCTGACATTAAACTGCTTGTTATATGGCTCTAAATTGAAGAAGTCATTGAACATCTTATAGAACAACCATATCTGAACGGATTCCTTTTCTTCTGCGTGGGTGCTTATGCTGACTTGCTGGCTTTGCATCCAAGGGTGTTCTTCCATCTCCTTTAAGTTATTGGCAATGGTAGCAGCCAAATATCCTATGGCATTTTCATTATCAATTACTATCTGATGCTTGCCCTCTATCTTTACAGAGACAGTGATAGGCTTTTTAAAACTTACTCCAAATTGGTTAATCTCCTTATGGTTGTCAGCTATGGCTTTAGCGAATTTGGTTAGTTGTTCTATTCCAATGCCTGTGGCTTTCATTCCATCCAAACACGTGCCACAAGTATAGTCAAAGATGAACAGGAGTAGAAACCAGAACTTATCTATATCAACTCCCAAACCTTTCAGAGTATTCTGTATATCCTCATGGGCTATATAATCTTCGTATGTGAAGTTACCATGTAGTTTATTCTGATTGCATCTCCTTATGAATATAGGTAAGGCAGTAGTACCACAGACGTATCTTTCTCCTGTGGATGGGTCTATATCTACGTCTGGAACATATTTTATGGCTATGGCTTCCATGTATTCCAGACGGGTGTCAATGCTTATATAATCTTCCTTTAGTTGCTCCATAATTATTAGTTTAGGACAAAGTTAAAAAATAATCCCCACCTGCATTGCTACAAGTGGGGAATTATTGGCTTAGAGCAGATTCTTCATGGCATCATCCACCTGTTCATTATCAAATTGACTTAGGTATATTTGGGTGGTCTTGATGTCTTGGTGTCCCAATGCTTGCGATATAATTCCTATATTTACTCCAGACTTTTTTAAGATGGTTGCGAACGAATGCCTTGCCTGATGGAAGGAAAGAAGTAATATGAGTAATGGAAACGAAAAGAAAGCGCAACGCAATCTATTGGTAATTAAGCATTTCTCTATATTCTTCCACATAAAGGAAAAGCAAAAAAGCGAGGCTTATTGAAGATACTCGGTTACCAAATCGTTAGCAGGGCTGTTACCGGTAGGGATAAGGTAACGAAGAGCGGATCAAATAATTTAAGCCAGCGATATATTACACTGATTGTCATAGTTTTGCATATCGAAGAACGCTTATAAAACAGGTAAATTTGCCACTAAAAATATAAGCGTATGAAAGTAGAAAAATTCAAGGTTTTGCTCTACCTCAAAAAGAGCGGACTGGACAAGTCGGGCAAAGCCCCGATAATGGGACGCATCACCGTTAACCGGACGATGGCGCAGTTCAGCTGCAAGCTCTCCTGCACTCCCGAACTGTGGAATCCCCGGGAAAGCCGTCTGAACGGCAAGAGCAAGGAGGCGGTGGAAGTCAACGCAAGAATCGACAGGCTGCTGTTGGCTGTAAACTCCGCATTCGATTCCCTTCTGGAACGAAAGACCGATTTCGATGCGACAGCAGTCAAGGAAGCCTTTCAAGGCAGCAAGGATACGCAGATGACCTTGCTCAAACTCTTTGACAGGCATATCGAGGAAATCAGGGCACGTGTAGGCATTGATGTGTCTCACCGCACCTTGCCCAACTACCTTTACACCCGCAACCGTCTCGCTGATTTCGTCAGCAGCAGGTTCAAGGTATCCGACCTTGCTTTCTGCCAGCTCAACGAGCAATTCATCCGGGAATTTCAGGAGTTTGTCGTGATAGAGAAAGGCCTGGGCGTCCAGACAGTGCGCCATTACCTGGCTATCCTGAAGAAGATCTGCCGCATAGCCTTCAAGGAGGGATATTCGGACAAATATTATTTTGAACACTACAAATTACCCAAGCAGAAGGAAACAGCTCCAAGAGCATTAAGCAAGGAGGATTTCGAGAAGATACGGGATATAGAGCTTACCGGATGCCGCCCGGAACACTCCATTGTCAGGGACATGTTCCTTTTCGCCTGTTATGCCGGAACCTCGTACGTGGATGTGGTAGCTATCACTCTCGACAACCTGTCAAGGGACGATAACGGGGCATTGTGGCTGAAATACCGCCGGGGAAAGAACGGGCAGTTGAGCCGTGTGAAGCTGTTGCCTGAAGCTATAGCTCTTATCGAAAAATATCGTGATGACACAAGGCCGACTCTGTTTCCCGTAATTCCATACCAGGCCCTGAAATGGTGTCTGACGAGCATCAAAATGAAAGCCGGCATCAAGGGACGTTTGTCCTACCACATGGGGCGGCACTCGTTCTCGACTCTCATGACCCTCGAAAACGGCGTACCTATCGAGACTGTCAGCAAGATGCTGGGGCATGCGGATATAAGGACCACCCAGGTGTATGCCCGTGTAACCCCTAAAAAGCTTTTCGAGGACATGGACAAATATATCGAGGCGACAAAGGAACTGAAACTTGTTCTCTAACCCTTAAAAAACGATTCAATCATGCGAAGTACATTCAAAATTCTATACTATATCAACCGCAGTAAGGTCAAGGCGGACGGAACTACCGCCATCATGTGCCGTATTACCATTGACGGCAAGAACAGCGTGTTTGCCACGGGTTGTTACTGCAATCCCAAAGACTGGAAAGCCAAGACCGGAGAGGTAAGGGACGCAAGGACGAACAACCTCCTTGAAGCACTCCGCTCCAGAATAGAGGCCTCATATGACAAGCTGTTGAAGGATGCGGGCATGGTCACGGCAGAAATGTTGAAGAACGAGATTTCCAGTGTGTCTGCCGTCCCGGTCACATTGCTGAAAGCCGGGGAAGAGGAACGGGAAAGACTTAGAATCCGTTCCGAAGTGATAAAATCTACCTCTTCTTACCGCCAGTCCAAATCCTCACAGTCATACCTGCATGAGTATCTGCTGTCGCTGGGTATGAGGGACATCGCCTTTGAGGATATTACCGAAGACATCGGCTGGGGCTATAAGCTCTACCTGAAATCCAAAGATTGCGGGGCGGGACATATCAACCACTGCCTTACATGGCTGAACAGGCTTATCTATATTGCCGTGGACAGGGAGGTTATCCGCTTCAATCCGCTTGCGGATGTCACATACGAAAAGAAACCCGACTCCAAACTGAGGCATATTAGCAGGGCGGAACTTCAACGGATTATGGAACAGCCCATGCCGGAGAGGTTGCAGGAGCTTACCCGGAGAGCGTTCATCTTTTCAGCCTTCACGGGCTTGTCATATGTCGATGTAAAACGGCTTTATCCCTCGCATATTGGAACAACCGCGGACGGAAGACGCTTCATCCGTATCAACAGGAAGAAAACCGATGTCGAGTCCTTTATACCGTTACACCCCGTAGCCGAGCAGATATTGTCCTTGTACAATACAACCGATGACGGCAGGCCGGTATTCCCTCTGCCCAATCGGAACAGGCTTTGGTACTGCATCCATGAGATAGGCATATTGGCCGGTGTGAAAGAGAATCTCAGCTACCACGCGAGCAGGCATTCGTTCGGGACCTTGACGCTTTCGGCAGGTGTGCCGATTGAGAGTATCAGCAAAATGATGGGACACACGAACATCAGGACCACGCAAGGCTATGCCAAAGTGACCGATGATAAAATTTCCGAGGATATGGATAAGCTGATGGAAAGAAGAAGTAAGAATGGAGCGGATTCTAATTAGAACCACCATTTCGCGGTCGCCTGTTCCCTCGCCGTCCATGGAAGTTAGTACAGACTTTATTGAAAGTGAAAAGGCCAGGCGGCCGTGCCGTTTCGGGCAGAATCTTCCTTTGCGGGCAAAGGGTATTCAGCCCGAAAACCTTTTCCCTTTCACGTCTGTACAATAGACGCTGACGGCAGCGGAAACAAGCGACTGACGGAAAAGTCGATATAAAAACAACCAAAAGAGAAACAGCATACTGACAGTAGGATGCTACCGGTCTGTATGCTGTTCTGATATTCCATAGGAGAGATATTTTTTGAAACACCAAGAAAAAGGCAGACGGCAAACTGCGCTCCCTCCAGAAAAATCAATCCGTTTTTTCGACCACTTGCCAATATTCGCCTTTGTCCAGTTCGATGTGCTTTGTCACTTTGTCAGCATTCGGTCCGGCTATCTGCTTTCCTACAGCGTTGTTCGGCAAAAACTTTTGCACTTGGGGTGTTGTCCTTAGAAAGCATAGTGAATGATTTTCTTCCTACTTTTTATTTCTTCTTCTCTTTTGTCGATTTCTCCTTACTTCTTGAGTTTTCATACAAGCTTCTCTCCATTGTTGTAAATGACATCCAAAAGTTCGTTTGCAAGTTTGATGTCTGCAATTTTTAAAATACTATCTTCTTCTGTTGGATAGCCAAGAATATTGACACTGCCGTACCAGCATATTTACACCACTGATTATCAGTGATAATTCATTTTATCAGACAACCTCCGTTTTTACAAGTACATAGAATGTAAGGAAAATGCAGTTCTCGTCTGTCATTTTTGCATATAGTTAGAATTATACACTGCCAATCCTTTAATCGTCAACAGATATTTCTGACGGGGATGGCGAGGCTTGTCGGGGTAGAGCATAGAAACAAATCCCTCTTTTATGGCTGGATTGAGTGAGTATTCCATAAAATTCTCACGGTCTTTTAATCCTACGGCTGCCATCATCTCTTTGACAGATAATCTATTGTTCGCAATAGCTTTTATTAACCGGATGATATTTTCATTATCTATCTGTAATGGATTCTCTGAGCTTATCGGGGTACTTGTCGGGGTACTTGTCGGGGTGCTTGTCGGGGTGGCGATGACCATGTCTTCGGGAGCATTGACTATCATAAAACGATTCCTCAATTCATTGTTTTCTCCCATCAATAGGTTGCGAAAGAATCGTTCCAAATAGGCAGATTCCCTTTTGATTCCTTTTTGTATGTTTTGATAGTTGGCTCTAACTAAAGCATTACGGAAGTACCAAGAGTGTTTAGCGAAAAGGTCATTCTCAACATTGAATCCCATCGAACGTAAATATTGGATGGCAAACACTGCTGTAGTTCGGGTATTACCTTCTCCAAACGGATGAATCTGCCACAATCCCGATACGAATTGAGTTACATGGCTCGCTATTTGATAAATGTCCAACCCCGTATAATCAAACGTCTTTTCTTGTTCAAGGTCATATTCGATGGCTCTCCGAATGTCTGGAGCAGATACATAGAATACGGTATCACCACGAAGCACCCATTCTTTTTTAGTAATATTGTAATCTCTGATTTGTCCAGCAAATTTGAATACACCATCAAATATCCGTCGATGGATAGCAGTCAATCCAGCTACAGTGAAAGCAAACGAACGTTCGTTCAAGAGCTTGGTTATATTAGCAGAAACTTTATCAGCTTCCTCCGTTTCGTTATCTTTTTCAGTACGAATATCTTTCGAATCGTAGTAACTCTTGATAAGTTGTTGTACTTCATCAATGGTTATATCCCCCTCAATATGCTTACGAGCAGTGTCAATAAGATATTTGGAGGGCTTCAGGCCATCTACCGCTTGAAGTCCTATTGCCGTTTGCCACGCATAGCCTTTTTCACGCTTTTGCGGTTCGCCTTGTTGGATGTATTCGTCGAAGTTTATCATGGGGCTATAATTTGGTTGTTTATACTTGGTGTAGCCCATAACCAACTACCTTCTAATTGTTGTTGTCCATTAATAAATTCTATTTCTATAACTTTACTTGCAAATCCAATATTCTTTTTAAGTGTATCAATTTCAATATCTGACAATGTAAAATGGAATAAATGTTCGATATATTCATTTGTATCAGCTATATGTATTTTACATATGGCTTGATAATCTCCTGTTTTCCATATCATGGAATTTTTGTAAAGTCTTAATAGTTGATTATATTCATTAGAACGCTTTACCATATCCACATTAATCTCTCCTGCAATTTTTTGGTTCTCAATGAATGAATTCAATTTATATGTAAGTTGTTTCCTTTCTTCAATGAAGGATATCGATTGAAATCCTACAAATTTTTCGATTAAAACATCTTTATACGCATTGATAGCTATTGCATTTTGCCGTTTAGCCATTGTAGCATTGCCGGCTGGTGCTTGAAGTTCATATAAAGTTTCACTATACCAGATCCATTTAAATGTATGATTCGCACCATCTTTATCTTTGATAATTAGTTCAATATTGTCTATTAAGGCGTTTTTATGCCTAGATAAAAAAGATAACCTTATATTGAATGCATTACCAAATTTGATGAAACCAACTTCAGCTTCTTCGTCATGATATACATTTACTTTTGGTTTTTGTAGCCAATGATATATCCATAAAAATATTTGTGGTAACCATGCTAGTGCTCCTAGAATTGCAATAATATCTATTATTTCCATATTTTAAAATTAATACAACTGTTTTCTATAAACTGAATCTAATGTATTTCCATCTTTATCTTTCCATACTAACCAGCCGTTATTGCTGCTACCAATACAGAAATCTGCGGCAGTACTGGGACTTGAAAAAGTTTTATCCGATGTCAATACCAATATTCCGTTTTCATTAGCGGTGTAGTCTTGAAGCATCTTTTCTCGCTTTTCTTTCCAGTTGAAAGACGGTACCATTGTTGGGGCAACAATGCTTCCTTTTAGGACTGTGAATCCATCAGAACTATAGAAGCCTTTTGCATTGCATCCTCTACCTTTGGTGTAGAACAAATGTTCTTCCTTCGGTTGTGATACTTCAAAGATATTGCAACCGATAAATGATGCCAAAAACTTCACATCTTCGAAAAATTCATCTATTGAGTCCTGTTGATGTTCTGGTAGATTCGGTGCTTTAGGGATTTGTTTATTATCGCTTAAAACAAAAGCGTTTGCTTTCTTGGCTTCAGCTATCGCTTTATACTCTAAGTATTGCACATCAACTTTAGTCATATCGGCATCTTTCGATACGAATATGAGCGCTTTTTGCCAAAACGCTTTTTTGCTGTCGTGGTCTTTTACACGTTCTTTAAAGTTTTCCGTTTCACCTATATATGCCTGTGGCTTGGTTGATTCATCTTCGCCCAGTAATATATAAAACGCAGGTTTTTGCAACTTCTCTTGTGTATTCAAATAAGAGAGGTTAGAACGTGGCACGACAAACATTTGGCAAATCTTGTTGCTAATGAATGCGTATTGAGTTCCTTTCGGGTCTCCATCAATGAGATATGTTGTTACTGTTTTGCCCATAATTATACACCGTAATGCTTTTCTAATCGTTCTACAAGTCCATCAACTAACTGGGAATAATCCTTAAAACGAAGTTGTGACAAATTCCTTAGATTGAATCCAATAAATTTATCCACATCTTTTCTCTCTTTATTGTGGTCAGTGTCTTCTTTATATAATAATATCATGTTAGGAATCATATTGTGAGATTGTGCCACCCCCATTGCATATCCTATTTCATGATAAACATTAATGTTGGCACTACTTAAATCTGCAATAATCAAACTACATGACTGTATAGCATCCAATATTCTATCTTGAATGGAAAATGTGCTTGATTCAATGGTTCTATCAATTCTAATAGGTCTTGGATTCAATGTTATATTGCGATGTTTAGCATTAAATGTCTCTACTGCTCGAACAATCTTTTCGTATATCAATTCACTTTGAGAATCCCCAAATTGCATTGATATGAATATTTCATTTCTTTTTGTCTGATGTATTCGCTCAAACATATTTACCAAGTTCTCTGAGCCATCGTCGGACAAATCGTCTGCATCAACAATTTTGTTTATTCCATTTTGCTTCGCCCAATACACAAAGGATTTAAGTCGATTATTATCTAATAATGCATAAAACACCATTGCACATAAGAAAGAAATATTCCCATATTCGTTTCCCTCAAATTGTTCATATTCTCGTCCAACTATATTTAAAGCTTGTTCTATGGCGTTTGCATCTTGCACCTTGTCGAGAAATGATTGATAAGTTTTCAATTGACTCTTTCTGACTTCTAATGAGTATTTTGCTCCATTGTATTGATTTTGCAAATCGCGTACTTGCAAACTATATCCATAAATATCTTTCTCCAGTGTCCTATACTCTGGTGAAGTTACATCATAATTGCTCCTAAATTTGAAATCATCTAATTTCTCTACAAGTTGATTATGCAATGTTTGAAGTTCAGCTAATTGCGAATCCAGTTTTTCATATTTTGCTTGAGTGCTTGGCAACTTTTTTTGCTCTTCTTCGCATGCCTTTTTAATTTCTGGAATAAACTTGTTAATTAATTGTACGATTCTCAAACAAGCAGTACGATAATAGTCTTGGTCAATAGAATCATTAACCCTTAACCAAGGAATCGCATTGTATCGTCCTGACTTTACTTGTTCTATTAGGCGAAGTGCAATTGGGTATTCTTTCCCTAAATTTTCTTTATCGTCAAACACATTCAAATCATGAATAATTTTCAAACTTGCCTCTTGTCTTAATGGTTCTTGCTTAAAATTTATGTTATGAAATATACCAGCTTCAAACTTGTCCGCTTGTTCTTCTGCTGAGAATATCACAGTAAAAGGCACAATAAGTTTTTTCAACTCATTTATGTCCGCATTTGTTTCAGTCCAAACGCTATCAGCAGGACTGTCAAAAGGTTCCAATCTATGATTCCCGTCAACCCTAACTAATTCAGTATTCGTTCTTTTGATTAAATAAGCATGTCTTGCCCGATACCCCTCATAAGGGAGTCTTTCACTTAAAACTTTTAATCCAGGAACAAATTGGGCATCATCTCTATCTACCGCATTATCAATACCGATATTTCTTGCAAAGTTCTCATAATCATGTACTCTGCAAGCAAGAGTAATTTCAGGGAAATACTTGTATTCTCCATTTGCAAGAAACTCAACGATTTCTTTTTTATGATTGTCCAAAGCATTTCTTTGATATGAATCTGGTTTATGAGATATTGCGGCCAGATCCTTTATGGGTGCGAAACCTCTAAGCACTACATAATGATTAAATGTCTTATATATTATTCCTTCTAACTTTGCCATAATCTCTACTTGATGTTGTTTATATATTTTAGAAATGCTTCTCTTTGGCGACTCCAGATTTCCTTATCCGGTAATCCAAAATATTCTATCATTTCCTTATGTAGCGCATCTAAGGCTATAGATGAATTTATCATTTCCGCCTTTCGTGTGTCGTACAACCAACCTATTTTGTTAAAATTCACATCAGGTAAAAGATATAATCGTACTTTGTTGTCGTAAGCCCATACTGCTCCCATTTCATTAATACAGATTTCGCTGGCCTTGTATTTTTTAGAAATTATCAAGAATGAATAATCTACATTTTGAATATTCGTTTGTATGTGTTTACGAATATCCTCACCATTTTTTACTCCCATTTCTTCAATAGAAGTGCAAAATATGTCTTCGGCTTTTATTCCTATACCGAATTGTAAAATGTAATCAACAAATTTTTCAACAATGTCTTTATTCTTGGACGAATGGCTTATGAAAATTCGTTTACTGTTTACATTTTTCTTTTCTAAAGAAACGATACAGTCAACAATAGCTTCAATCGCACTTAAATGTATAATTTTGTCATTGTCATATTGCTCTATATGTTTCTGTAATAACTGGGATATTGTTGGATATTTGACTTTGGTGTTTTCTACTAAAGACAACAAATTTGTCTCTAATAGTTTTATATCACCATTAATGTCGTAATCTGTGTAAATAACCCCACACATTTTATCTATAATTTTGTTATGAGAAACTTTTATTTGTTTATTTATAATGGTCTGGCATTGACATGCAATGCAATAGATGTCTTCTTTCATAAATTACCTAATATTATGTTTTCTATTTCCTGCTTTGTTTTTTCAAGTAATTCAACTCCTTCTTTTTGAAGTCGTTTTGCTTGTTGCCGTATTGAAACAATACTTTTTACTATCTCATCTTGAACCTCTATTTCGGGTACAGGAATAAGCATTGTAGATATTTCTTCAAGATTTATGTTAGCTCTAGCTACTGGTCGTTTTAGGCGATCAAGATTTAGCTGACCTATTGAAGATTTGATAACTTCCTTAATATATTCCGGATTATATCCATCTTTCAAGCGTACTAAAGCTATTGCCTGATTGATATTTGCTTCACGAGACGAATGGAAAATTCCCACTTGTCCTATTGTTGCGCCAACAATAGCAATCATTATATCACCTTCTTGTACTTTTGATGACTTCATTCGCGTATCATGGACTTCGTGTTTTATATATAACAAATTATCAAAATCCACTTCCCCCATTATGTCAATGTTCCCGCTTCTGATAAATGCTATACCATGTTCAGAATCAGTATAATCATCACCACCTGATTTTGGAGTAATACCACTTGTTATCAATACGGAAATATCTCTCAATCTTACCAAGTTGTAATTGGAAGTCTCTTTTAGATGTTTAAATGCTTCTTCAAAGTATTCATTATGGTAATAAGGGTCATACCTATTGCCTATTAATTGAGATAGTGTAACTTTGTTTTTTTTGGCATAAGTATCTCTTGAAGGCAGAATAACTCCAAGAGTCTTTAGTATAAAAGAATCTATATCTCCTAATAATAGTTTTGCCTTTTTATCATTTCCAAATTTATCGTTTAATCCCTTTTTGTATATTCTTATTATTCGTTCTTGCTCTTCATGTTGAATTATAGGAAGAACTAAATTCTCTATATCTGTTGTTTGCAGTCTTGGGAGGGTATTACCTGTCATCAAATGTTTTGTTTGAGCAAGTACAATATTGGAACGGAGAATAATGGTGAGAAAGTCTGGATTAATTCCTTTTGCCTTGAAAATATGAAACTCTGTAGAACATTTTCCATCAAATTCTGCCCGATATACTTTATTCAAATATGGCCTCAATTTTGGAAATAGGATATCGCCTCGCTTAAACACCGCTGCGGATGATATTGATTGTTTTTCTTCTGTGGGAAAATATTCACCAGTATTACTTGTAATATTTTCCAATCCTATGTAAATATCTTTGTCAGATAATGTTTGGGTCGTTGTTTTTACATTAATAACAATGTCCTTTAATTTACACCACTGTCTTGAGGCGTAAATTCGTTTCAACATTATCATTCTTTCCTGGTTGAATTGATGCGGATCTAATCTGCTATTTATAGCATCACTTATATGTATGATATTAGTTGTCACCATTTCTTTTAAATGAATTATAGCGTTCCTATATATTCTTTTATTTTAATTGCCACCTCTAGAAGTTCACTGCCTTCTATCTTCTTTCCAGTAGCATCATAACCAATATTTTCAACTTCTATCATCAGCACCTTATAGTCATTAACAAACTGAAAAATCCGCTCCTTATAAAGCTCTAATATCCGTTCTGTGCGCTGTTCCTTGTCAAGGCATTTTTCTTTCTGCACAATAGCCTTAACATCTTTGAGCGTTTTCTCAAATTTCTGAGTCACAACCTTTGGATGTTTTTTGAGAAATAAAATAGAAGATTTTACACCAGCTTTAACGTGTGAGAATGTATGCTGTGGTAGAGAAACGACAGCCAGTATTCTGAATTTTTCTACTAGCCAATCACGTACATATTGACTTGTTGAATTTGTCAGAATACCATCAGGGACAACGATTGCCAAATAGCCGTTTTCTTCATTTAGGTATTTGTAACATCGCTCCAAAAACAGAATTTCTGTACTTTGAGAGGTTCGCCATTTCTTTTTATTGTTGTCATCTGCAATCCGCTCCTTTATCTCAGTTATACCAAGATTCTTCTCAAATAGCTCATATTCTTTATAATAGTTTACTTCGTCTGCCTTAATAGTGGAACCAAATGGAGGATTGGTCATAATCAAATCAAACGTCCCATCTTGGAACTTAAGATTACGATTTTCAATTTCCAATGTTTTATTGTTCTTAAGACCGTCATTGGTAATGATGTTTGTATGACCGTCATCGTGAATTATCATGTTCATTTTGGCAACGCGCGATATTTGTTCGTTGATTTCAATGCCGAATAAATGTTTTTCCGCAAACTCGTGCCAATAATCTTTCCATGATGCACTTTCTACATCCTCACCATATATTTCATTCGCTTCGTCACGAATTGCTTTTAAAGCATGAAGCAAGAAACCACCACTTCCACAGGATGTGTCAAGCACTTTCCAGTCCTTGTCGATATTTATGGAATTAACGATAAACTCAACAATCGGATTAGGCGTAAAAAATTGTCCGAAATCTCCACGGAAGAATTCTCCCATGAAACTTTGAAAGGCAACCCCTTTTGCATCAAGATCTGTTCTGGAAAGATTTATGTCTTGTAGATACTGAACGACTGTATATATCTTATGCTTATCCAACTTGATGGCATCTTTGAAGACTTCAGGGTCTTTCTTTCGTCCATGCTCATACAATTCTCGAACACGTTTTTCAAGTTCCGTTTTGGCTTTCAGGTTTTGTTTGTCATCTTTGTCCTCGGGATAAGAGATGATTTGAAAGGCAAATGGTTCCCCTTTTGTCTTTGGTGCATTATCCCTCCATTTCTCATCCCATATTTTACAGAAAATAAGTTTATCCAATTCATCGAAAGCTGTAGTAGGAGCTAAAGCTCCGCCACCCCACAAAGCGTCGTGAGCTGATTTGAACTTTTGTCGCAATTCTGCTTGTGTCCCAGCCTGAGGTTCTTTTGCACCTTTTACATATTTATACCTTTCGACTTTCCCCGCTCGTTTGGGAATATCTGAGATGCTAATTCGTTCTACAGGATATAGTTCAACTATCTCAAAGTACTCATCTTTAATCCCAGACGTAACCCAGATATACTGACTTGCCAAAGAATGGGCATAGCTATATGCTTGATCAACTGCAACTTGAAATTGTCTTTCGTTTATTTGTTCCTCTTTACATTCAACTACAATCAAGATTTTGGAATTTGTCTCATTATAAACAAGAATATCCGCTTCTTTTGTTGAAGAACCTACTTGAACATTTTCATTGACAGATATATTCAGAGGCGAATAATTATAGTCAATAACAAGTTTTAGATATGCTGTTGCTTGTACAAATTCCTCTGGATTACTGAGTTTACGTTTTGTATTATTCTTACAATGGTATGTTATATAACTATTATCGTTGTTGATAGTAATATAATTATTCGCAATTCCCTTTTTAAATAAATTCGTGGAAAGCAATTCTTTTATTTCGTCTTGAGTCTTAGCCATAATATATCAATCTTTACTATCAATTAAATCTTTGGGGTCAATTTGAAGAATCTTTGCTATTTCAAACAATACTTCTAAACTGGGTTGACGTCTGTTGCAAACGTATGCATTGACTATACAGAAACTTTTACCGAGTTTTTCTGCCAGCCAAATTTGCTTGATTCCTCTTTCTTCAAGCACCTCTTTTATCCGGTTCATGGGTTTATCCATCGCATTATCTTTATATTACCAATATGTTTGCAAAGATATAAAATTATCTGCTATATAAAGAGAAAAGGAGAGGAAAATCCCCTCCTTAACCTTAAACCAAATATCAGATATTCAAGTCTTTCATCGCCAATCCATAGTTGTCTTACCCGAACAGGTCTTTATGGATAAATTTTAAACCGAGTATCTGATAATACTTGTAGTCATCACCTTGGCATTTTGCATCACGCTACAACTGTTTCTGTAGCCGAACTTCTCACACAAGTAGAGATTGAAATCAAGAATTAAATCTTTTTGTTCCACAAAGCAAGAAGAATATAGAATTTTGCTTGTTTCCAAATCGCTTTTGAAAGCTGGATGAAGCGGGCAGACAGCAAACTACACTCCCTCCAGAAAAATCGCCTAGATACTCCGTCAGCCTTCATCCTTACTTCTGTCTTTTCACTGTTTTGGAGTATGCCTATCCGTTCTACAGCAAGTAGTGTTACGGTCTTTAGAAAATGGATTGATGTTTTTCTTACTACTTTTCGTTTTGACATCATTGTATAAAGAAAGTTACTTCTACGTAGATTACTATACCCGGAAGGTAGTTTCACGAAATAAAAGCAACTTTACGAGGGTAGATTCAAGTTCATCTATTCAAACGGTACGCTTCCCTGTACCCGTCCATCAGCACCCGTTCAATGTCGGAAGCCCTATACAGAATTTTTCCTCCTACCCGGATATATGGCAGTATGCCATTGTTGCGGTAATCCTGTAGGCTCCTGCGGCTGACCTTCAGTTTCACCGCCAGCTCCTTGTCGTTGTAATAGCGTTCCCCGTCCAGTGACGGCTTGTTGCTGTCGCATATTTTCTCCACCCTTTTTGAAAGGTCTTCCAGCGACGAGAAAAAGGCTCTCACACGCATGTCGTTTTCCGGTGTCAGCAGCCGGATGTTGCCATTGTCATTCATAAGCACGATATTTATGATTAACTGTATCAGTATTACAATTTCTTCCTTTATTGGCTACAATACACCGTTTCATCTCCACCACGGGAAAGACAGTCTTCACATCCTCCGGCCTGTAATACACCTTGTGGCTTATCTTGGTGTAAGCCAGCGTCCCATTCTCCCGCATCGTCTGTAGGGTTCTCGGACTGATACCGAGCAGCCTGCACACGTCATCGCTGTCAAGCCATTCCCTCTCTCCCAGATCCTCATGTTCCCGGTAGAGACGTTCCACCTTTCCCGCGAAATTCTCGAACTCCGAGAGCATCCTCTCGAAAGTCGCCTTGTCTATGACCACTACTTCCATATTCCTGTAATTTTAAGTTTAACATTGATTTTTTATTGTAAAAACGGAATGGCAGACAGATGGTATCTGAAAGGGATTCATGTGCCCGTAAACCGTTTCGGAAGCGAAGAAAATAAAAAAACGGGAATCGCCTACAAACCGGACGGCACGTGTCTCCAATAGACATTCTTTTTCACCGTCAGGTGAAAAAATCAAAGGTGGAAACCTCAAAGGACACCCTTATTTCTTTGAAGCAAAGGTAGCCGTTCCCCACCGGGGCGCAAGGCTGGGCCCTGCGGGTCGGCTGGGAAAAAATCATCCTCACGCTCCGCGCTCCGGTATTTTTTCCAGCCGAGCCTTGACACCTTTCCGGCGGGAGAACGGCTGTAAAGCATACAAAGAAACAAGAGTGCCTGCACCGCAGGCCGGATGTCTAACAGATAAAAATCAAAGGATATGGCAACAAAAGACGTGAAAGAATTCAACGGATGGTTTGGCCGTTCATACGCGAGACTGAAAGAGAGCGTGTCCCTTTATGGAAAGATCAACGAGGACGCGTTCCATGACGCGTATCTGGCAGTCAGGAAGCAGGTGATGTTCTCAAACAACGGAATAGAGGACTTGGAATCCTACTTCTTCGGGTGTTATCGGAAAATCCTGCAATCGGGAACAAGGGAAGACAGCCGTTACGACAACCCCGGGGACGAGTATTTCTCAAGACTGGGTGAGGCGGACTGCACGGAAGAGACCGATGAGCGGGAAGAGATGCTTACCGGGTGCGACAGGCTGGTAAGGGACATACAGAAATTCTTCAGGCGGCACTTCTCCTACGAGGATTACAGGATATTCATGCTGCGGTTTTACGAGACCGGCAGCTCGTTCCGTACCATCGCCAGACACATGGGCGAGAAAACATCGGTGGTGGCACGTAGGGCACAGACCATGATGGAATCCGTCCGGGCGAACCGGAGATTCATTGCCCAAAGAAGACTGATTATGGCCGGCGAGGCGGCATGACAGAAAATAAATGTATCACTAAAAACATGATTGATTATGAAACTGACAGTTTATGACAAGAGCAATTCACATCCGGCACTGACCTACAAGGGAAAACGGATCATCACGGTATGCCGTGACGGCAGCATGTACCTGAGTAAGATATTGAGCAGGGAACTTAAACTGCACGCCGGAAACCGGCTGGGAATCGCCAGGGACGATGACAGGCCGAAAGACTGGTACATGTTCGTATCGGATGACGAAAACGGCTTCATGATATGGAATGACCCACGTTGCGCCCGTTTTTCCAACAGCTTCATAGCCGGAATGATACTCGATGCCGCGAAGGTGGAGAAATGTGCCGGATTTATGGTGGCAAGGGAGCCGGTGAAGGTGGACGGAAAGTTCTGTTACAGGATAATCCTTGACAATCCGATACCGAAAGGAAGGAGAGCCACCGGTACGAGATGAACACGGGACCGTTAAAGAGAAACGGGGGGGGCATCCGGCTGAAGGAAGAGATTCCGACAGCCGGGTGTCCCTTTTCTCATGCGGCCACATGTAGAATCATAACGGTTTCAGGTTGATACGGCTGCTGTATAGGGCATTCAGCTCGTCACGGTACTGTTCCAGGTGTGCCGAGAGGATATTGTCTATATAGCACGAGATGCTGACGGTCGGTGCTATCACGGAAAGCAGGATGCGCACCCGTTCGTAGTTGTCACTGCTGACATAGGTCTGTCGGCGCTCCCTTACAACGTTGTTATCAAACAGATGTTCGGGATAATCCTGCAAGCCGTTCCTTTTCTGGCGTGTTTTCTCTCGGAGGACCGGGGTCGGTACTTCTTCACCGGTAGATATGCCGGAATCTTCCACTTTGTTTGGTACGGCAGGAATCCCGGATTGATTTTCCGTTTTTGGTTCCTTGCCACCTTCTTTGGGGGAGTCGGCAGCGTTGTTTCCATGATTTTTTTCCATGAAGACGGCAGGAATGTCCCCAGTCATCATGTCGCGTATCTGCTCCTCGTTGATTTTAACCTCTTTTCTCTTTGCCATAATTATATATTTTAGATAGTTGGACAATTCTTTTCCGGCAATCTTGCATTTCCCTCATGTCGTGAATGCGACCATATGACCATTCCCGCATGTGAGTATCGCTGAACGGGTATGTACATCCACCAAATAAGTCGGTCACGTACCCAATCCCTCATGTGTTCCGTCCGGCATTAAGACGGTCACGCATTCATACATGGGGGAGTGGACGCATTATTATGTTCTTATATGTTTCCGTTCACCCGTTACCCAATGGGCGGATGCAATAATACACCCCGTACTTGACGAACACATGGATAATTGTGCGACCGGACGCGTTCTGACATGCGGCAAAATAACGATAAAATTTCCGGATTGCCACTATCATGGCGGTCTGCTGACGGTCTGTGACACCGTGTGTCATCCTGTTACACCGCCCAAGTGTCTCGATGGCTCCAGTTTTGGGTATTCAAGGAATGATAAAGATGGCGGTAGAAGGGGTTTATTGGCGGAAAGCGGATAGAATGCCACATTTTGATTTTTCGGAAGAAAAATTCATGTTCAAGCGAACATGGCAAGTTGTGTTTTGGGGCACCCGAAATTATTTCCGGCACCCCAAAACAACTTGCCACTCGCCTGAAGGCTCGGGACGGGCTTCACTCCGAAGTCGTTGCGCCTGAAGACGGAAAATCAGGAACAAAAACTTGAAAAATGACCGTAATAATATATACAGTCGGCCTCTCAAAAAATGGCCGCTACTGAAAAGAGAATGAACTTTATTCGTGTTTTCAACCTACCGCAGTCCGTATTTTTTCATCTTCCGATACAATGTCGCGGGATTTATTTTCAGTAACCGCGCCGCTTGTTCACGATGTCCGTTGCATATTTGCAGGGCTTTTATGATGGATTCTTTTTCTATTTTCTCGTCTTTCAATGGTAACATGATAGAGGCGATCTCCCCATTCGTGTGCTCCATTTGACCTCCTGTATTTAACTCAGGAAGTTCCAATAAAGGATTTTCCGAAACCAGCACGGCACGCTTGACACGGTTTTGCAGTTCGCGCACGTTGCCCGGCCACCGGTAGGCAAGCATCCTGCGTTTGGCATCCTCCGTAAATCCCCGTGTCTCCCTTTTCAGTTCTTTCGAGAAGCGTTCACGGAAAAACTCTGCCAACGGGAGGATGTCTTCCGGGCATTCCTCCAGAGAAGGCTGCCGGATATCAAACTCGTTCAGACGATGGTAAAGGTCTTCCCTGAACCGCCCCTCCTTGATAGCCAGTTCCATATTCTCGTTTGTCGCGGAAATGACCCTGACATCCGAAATCCGTTCCCTGCCGCTACCGATCGGGGTATATACATTCTCCTGCAATACCCGAAGAAGCATGGATTGGATTTCATGCGGCATGGTGCCTATCTCGTCAAGGAACAGCGTGCCGCCTTTCGCCAGGTCGAAATATCCGCTCTTTGCCGTATCCGCACCGGTGAACGCGCCTTTCTCGTGCCCGAAAAACAACGAGGCGGCCAACTCACGGGGCAATGCGCCACAGTTTACGGCGACAAAAGGCTTGCCATATCGTTCGCTGTTGTCATGGATGGTCTGTGCCACCGATTCCTTACCGGTCCCGTTGGCTCCGAGTATCATCACGGACATCTCGGAAGGGGCGACCAGTCTGGCAAACTTTTCCACTTTCAGGATCATGGGGCTTGTGCGGTGAAACAACTGCCTCTCCTGCTTTCTCACGGTGGCTACGGGATGGAATATATCTTCCGCCAGTTCCAACAGGTAATCCCTGTGTACCGGTTTAGGCAGGTAGTCCCTGGCTCCCAGTTTGATGGTGCGCACAACGTCCGGGACGGAAACGTATTCGGTCGTTATGATGAACGGGATGTCCTTCTTCTCCTTGCGCAGCCATTCCAACAGGGAAATGCCGTCGCCTTCCGGCAACCGCACGTCCGACAATATAAGGTCGAACTGCGTTTTGCGTATCAGCGAGCGGGCTATCGGCTCGTTCATGGCTGTCACCGCTTCATAACCGGCTTGGGAAAGCCAGTCTTTCTGTATTTGTGACAGCCCCACATTGTCTTCAACTATCAGTATTTTCCGTTTCATTCGTCAGTCTTTTTATCTCGGCTTCCGCCGCCCTGATTAGCGTGGCGGTGCTGTCTATTATCTGCCGGGTATATTCATTTAACTCTTTGTCGCTTGTTTCTCTGTCCTTCAGAAAAGTACGGTAAGCCAGCAGGGGCTCTTCCATCCGCAGTAACTCCCACATCGGTTGCATCCTGTGGGTGATTTCACGCAACTTATGCCGGTCGCTGTTTTTTATGGCGGCATCAAGTTCCTCCCTATCCTTTTCCGACTGGGATATGAAGGAAAGCAGTGCCTTGTACTTGTCACTGACCTCGGAAAGTACCATGTTGAAATCAACCTCCGGCTTTTCCTCCCGCCTGTCTGTCTTTATCCTCGAAAACAGTCCGAGCAGTTCCGAGGAAGAAAACGGCTTATAAATGTAGTCCGTAAATCCGGCATGGAGAAAAGCCTCCTTGTCCCTGTCACCACGCGCGGTCATGGCGATAATGGGGATCGTGCGGGAGTTCCCGATATTCGAACGACGCAACAGGGTCAGCAAGTCGAAGCCGTTGGTTCCCGGCATCTGAATGTCGGAAAGCAACAGGTCATAATCCTTGCCCCGCATCGCCTTGACTATATCTTTGGTGGTTGTGCAGGCCGTACAATTCATGCCGTTGCGCTCCAGCATTTCCTTTATCACGTCCAGTAGCATCGCATCGTCATCAATGACAAGCACATTCTGAGGCAGATGTGCAGGGTGTGGTATTGTCAGGCTCTCGCTCTCTATTGTTTCATCCGTGGTTTTCAATGGGAGCGTCACGCGGAACGTGCTGCCACGGTCAATATCACTCGTAACGTCTATTGTCCCGCCAAGCAGGTTGACAAGACCTTTTGTTATTGGCAGGCCTAATCCGAAACCCTCCGCGTTCCTGACGGAACCCAATCGTTCAAACGGACGGAATATACGAGAAAGCGCATCTTTACTCATGCCTATGCCGGTATCCTTGACTTCCAACAGCAACTTTCCTTCGTTATAACGGGCATTCAAACTGATCGTGCCGGTTTCCGTGAATTTGACGGCATTGCTGAGCAAGTTGTCCAGAATCTGCTCGATACGGTCCACGTCACCGCAAAGTTTGACATCGGTATCGGTAAAGTCGTGGCTGAACAGGATGCCTTTGTTGTTGACCACATGGGAGAAGCCAAAGGCAATGCGTTCCAACAGGGCGTTCAGGTTGAACGGCACATCGTTGCGGGTTTCTTTTGCCTCGTTCAGGCGGTACACGTCCAGCAGGTTGTTAAGCAGATGTACAATATGTCGGCACACGATCCTGATGTTGTTCAGGTGCGTGTTTCTTCGTTTCTTTTCCCTAGTATCCACGGCAAGTTCCGCGCTACCGCTGATTACGTTCAGAGGGGCACGGATGTCATGGGAGATTGTCAGGATGATATTCTTCCGCATCTCTAACAGCGCGATGTTCTGCTCTATCGTTTCCTCCAGGTGTTTCTTGTTTTTTGCCTTGACCTTAATATCCCGTTGTATGACAAGATATGAAATGAACAACAGGATGATTGAGAATATAATCAAGCCGGTAATGACCAAAGTCGAATGTTCGTAGGATGCTTTCAGACGCGCCTCCTTGTTTCGGAAAGCAGTCCATGTCTGTTCATCCAGACTTGTAATCAGCATTCGCAGTTTACGGTTGAGTTCTTTGTTACATAACCGCAGGCTGTCTGTATAGGCATCTATGTCCCGTTGCTGTTCATTCATCAAGGAAATCAAGTTTTTATCCAACGAGGTTTGCCGGGTTGTGACAACGGGTATCTGTACGGTTTCCTTGCCTCCGAAGAATCCGGCGATGCCTTTCTTTTTACGGGTAACTGTCCGGGTAGTTGTTTGTTTCGTCACGGTTGGCTTCAGATTGAACAAGAGAGTGTCTGTTCTTTTTTGTTTCCGTGAGGCTTCCATGATTTGGAACAGATGCTCTTCTTTGGCGGCTAACAATGTGCGGAGCGAATCAATCTGAGCGAGTCGTATGAAATCCTCGCATTGCACTCGTAAGATTTGCAGCATGGAATCGGTCTGCACACAACGTTTCCGGTAAGCCAGGGAATCCTCATTGTTCCACACCAAGACGGATTCGCCATAAGTCACCAATGCGGTAACATAGCGGTGGGCGGTGTTGATGTCATATTGGGTCTGGAAAATGGCGATTGATTCGTTTTCTATCTTCTGTACCCGGTTACGCTCATGGAGAACAATAGCGACCATGCTGCCGATGATCGCCATCAAAAGGAAATATCCAATGAATATCTTATGTTGCAACAGTATCTTCATTCATCTTTGAGTTTTTTACAATCCATATACTCATTTCATAAAGTACCCACATCGGCAGGGCGACCAGCGAAAGCGTGAACACGTTCGATGTCGGCGTAATAATCGCAGCAACCACAAGGATTATCACAATGGCGTGTTTGCGGTACTTGCGCATGAAATCAGCTGAAAGGAAACCCAGTTTGGCAAACAGCCACGAGAGGATAGATATCTCGAAGATAACACCCATCGCAAGGCACATCATAACGAGTGTTGAGATATACGAATCAAACGTGATGAGATTATCCACATCACCGTTCACCTGATAAGTTCCCAAGAAACGGAATGTCAGCGGAAAGATTAAAAAGTAGCTGACGAGTACCCCCAGAGAGAACATCGCATAGCCACCTCCGACCATTCGGATTACATATCGCCGTTCATTATCATAAAGCGCAGGAGATACAAATCGGAACAGTTGGTAAAGTATGTAAGGAGAGGTACACAACATACCGGCACACAATGCCGTCTTCATGTGAATGATGAACTGCTGAGCAAACTCCGTGTTGATAAACCTGATTGAGAATGGAGGTATGCTGTTTCCTGTCCATAAAATTATTCGGTTGAGTAACCGATAAGTGATGAATTTACCGTTTTTCGGAGCAAGTATAACATCAAACAGCTGCTCCTTGAAGAAGAATGCCGTAATAACGAACACGACGGTTACGGCGACGATCTTCATGACTGTCATCCACAGAACCTCCAAATGTTTCCTGAGGGATTGTATGCTCTTATCAGTTGCCATATACTTACTTCTTTTGTTCGGAGTCATTGATTTCGTCTATCTCTTTTTCGACATTGTTCACTTCGTCCTTGAAGGAACATACTCCTTTACAGATACTTTTTATCAGTTTGGTTATCTTCTATCCATCGAAAAAGCTGTAGAACAACCAATGCAAACCATACTTCTTGCACATCTATCCCACTAATAATTAACATAGTGGTGTCATAGATTTTTATTTAGTGTCGGCTAAATAAATATTTCGCCACACATAGAGGCTAACAGATATAGCCTCTTATGATGACGAAGTTCGGTTAGAGTAAAATAAAGTCTCTTTAAAGACCCCATCACGTTCTTGGCAAAATAGCACATGCCCATCCTGCATCGTACTGTGTCTGGTAATTGGGGGCTTATGATATTGTCGCTAAAAATTATTTATTAGGAGTTTCCCATTTCTTCGTATCGCTGCATTGAATTATGATTTGCTCACTGCCGCAAGTCATTCTGAATTCTCCTTTTTCGAGTATCCATTTTCCGTCGTAACCTACAAAGGCGAGGTCGCTGCCTTTCAACTTCAGACTGACTGTCCGGGTCTCGCCCGGTTGCAACGAGACTTTTTCGAATCCGCGCAAACGGATGTTGTCAGGTGTAAGACTGGCCACCAAGTCACTGGAGCAGAGAAGCACGCTTTCTTTTCCTGCCATCTTGCCTGTGTTGGTCACATCAATACTGAAAACAAGTTCATCATCAGCGGTGAAAGAAGAACGGTTCACACGGAAGTTGCTGTAACGGTAAGTAGTATAGCTCAGTCCGGCACCGAATGGCCATTGTACATCCATTACAGCATCGTAGTTGTAATTTCCGTCCATTTGGCCTATGTTTTCACAAGGCTTGTAGTCATAAGTAGCTAGTGAGTTAATCAAACGAGGATAAGTGAACGGCAATTTACCGCTGAAATTCGCATCACCTGCCAGTAGGTTTGCAAGTGCGTCAGCCCCATAGTTGCCAGGCAACATGATATGTACCACAGCTTTTGCTAGCGGAACAATTTCATTGATAATACGCGGACGACCTTCGTTCAGCACCATGACAATCGGTTTCCCTGTTTTAGCCAAAGCTTTTATCAATTTTTTTTGGTTACCTGAAAGATTTAAATCAGTCAGATTACCCGGTGTCTCACAATAAGAGTTCTCTCCGATGCAGGCGATGATAATGTCCGCTTTACTAGCTGCTTGTACTGCCTTCTCTATTTTTGGTTGGTTCTCCTGCCACCACAGAGAGCCTTTCCCGGTGACATAGGTAACGCCTGGTTCATAAATAATATGATTTCTGCCATATTTATTGCATAAGGCTTCGTAAATGGTATGATAAGCTTCTGCACATTCATCGGCCTTGTCACCTTGCCAGGAATATGACCATCCTCCATTTAGTGAACGCATGGAATGGGCATTGGGTCCGGTTAGTAAAATTGTTTTTCCTTGAGCTAAGGGAAGTACATTTTCTTCATTCTTCAATAGTACCAATGACTCTTCGGCTGCCTTTTGTGCTACTTGGGCAAATTCACTGCTGCCAAATTTATTGTATTCTTCAATATTCCAATAAGGATTTTCAAACAACCCCAAACGGTACTTTAAGCGGAGCACACGGCGCACAGCATCATCAATACGACTCATCGATACCTCACCTTCTTCCACTAGTTCTTTCAGCCACGTACAGAAACTCACCTCATAAGGAACCATGGACATATCAATGCCCGCGTTGATGGCAATCTTGATGGCTTCTTTCTTGGTGGCGGCAATGTGATCGCGGGTACAAAGATTGTTAATATCGGCCCAGTCTGTTACAATCATGCCATCCCAGTTCAAATCCTCTTTTAACCATCCAGTGAGCAGTTCCTTATTGGCGTGAAAAGGCATTCCGTTGTTCACACCCGAATTGACCATGAGAGTTAGCGCACCGTTGCGGATACACTCCAAAAAAGGAGCGAAATGTTTTTCGCGCAAATCAATTTCCGAAATGGAAGAGGGAGTACGGTCTTTGCCCGAAACAGGTACGCCATACCCCATAAAATGTTTCAAACTGGTTGCCACATGGTACTTGTCTATTCGATTCGGATTTTCTCCTTGGAATCCTTTTACTGCTTCGACGGCCATTTGGGCATTGACGTAACTGTCCTCACCATAGCTTTCCCACATACGCGGCCAGCGCGGATCGCGTCCCAGGTCCATAACAGGAGCATATGTCCAAGGGATACAACAGGCTTTTGTCTCGTAGGCAGATATTTCGCACGAACGGCGTACCAGTTCGCGGTTGAAGGTGGCCGCCATGTTAATTCCTTGTGGAAAGAGGGTACCGTCAAGGGTATAGGTTGTACCATGAATTTGGTCTACACCATAGATACAAGGGATGCCAATCTCTTGTAATGACTTTTCTTGGATTTGGCGAATAGTTTCCGCCCACTTTTCTTTGGTCTGTGCCACACTGAGGGGAACATTCAGGATGGAACCTATTTTGTATTTCCCGATGACGGTATCGAGCAAGGCTTCGCTCAACTTAAAGTCATTCGGGCTGCTGAAATCGGTTATTACATCGATGGTAATTTCACACATCTGTCCTACTTTCTCTTCCAGGGTCATCTTTTTCAGAAGAGATTCCACTTTCTTTTCTATCCGGGCATCCGAAGGAATGGCCGGTTGCACTTGGGCACATACGTTTGTTGCCATACTGAGAGATAATACTGTTGCTACTAATATATTTTTCATGCTGGTTTAATTTATTTGTTTACCAATGATCTGTTCTGAATGGAATGACGGGCATACCGCGATGATTCTTTAAATTGCCGGGTTGGAAGTTATGAAAGCAATAACGCACAGCCACCGGATGTTTCACTTTATCCGAATGTACCCGGATGGTTTTCTTTTCAGGGACGAGAACGGCTACGGCCGGATAAAACACTTTATCTGCTCCGGCTATCTCGAAACCTTTTATATCTTTCCACGGACTCAGTCCTTCATCTGCATGGTGAAAAGTCAGTTCTACTGTGTCACTTTGTATACTCATGTTCCAATAAGAAGGATATTCGCAGGCTATGCTTCCATACTGATAGGTCTTGTTCAGTGCAAGATAAGCCAATCGTTTGCCCACTTCTTCTTTTTGGCAGGGATGAATTTGCGACTTTTCGTAGGCATAAACCAAATCGTTAGTACATACCATACCGCTATTGGGAATGAGAGAAGATGCTTGGAACTGTGCTTCGCGTAATAATGCTCCGCTGATTCCTTCACCATAATCATATGGAGCAATTTCTACCAAATAAAAAGGAAGTTCTCCCTTTCCCCACTCTTTGCGCCAAAGCTCAGCCATGATTCGCAGACGTTCGACATATGTTTTCTCTTTACCTACGTTCGATTCTCCTTGATACCAAAGAAATCCACGAATGGTATAGCGTTGAAGGGGCTTTAGCATGCCGTTATACATAACTGTCGGTGTATAGTAATCCCATTCTTTCCCTTTTTCTGGCTTCTTGATTTCCTTTTTTAAGTCAACATCCCGAAAACCTTCCACTACCTCACGAGGCAGCCAGCCTTCTACACGCGAGCCACCCCAAGCGCACGAGATAATGCCTACTGGTACACGAAGCACCCGGTGCAACATCCTGGCAAAGTTGAAAGCGGTTGCACTGAAATAAGGTGCGTTGAAAGGATTGCTTTCTTTCCAACTACCCGCTACATGTTCTTGGGGAGTCAATGCACCGGTCTTGGGAATGGTAGCCATACGAATAGCGTTCCATTCGCCAGAGGTGGCTATCGTTTCGTTAGCATGCTCTATCGGACAATTCCAGAAACCGTTCAGCGGCATTTCCATATTCGATTGTCCAGAGCAGAACCAAACTTCACCAATTAGTATGTTTTGGATGCGAGTTATTTCTCCATCTGAAAACTCAATACTGTATGGAGTGAAATCGGCGGCAGGAGTCTGTATGCTTACCTGCCATCTTCCTTCATTATCGGATTGAGCGGTTATCGTCTGATTATTCCATGAAGGAGTTACGTTGACCGTAGTGTTCGGTACTGCCTTACCCCATAGCTTCACTTCTGTCTGTTGCTGTAATACCGCATGGTCGCTCAGAATTTGGGGTAAAACTACTTTGGCTGATAAATTTCCTCCGAAGAGGTACAGCATACAAAGCGCTATGATTATTCTTTTCATACCTTTTCAATGTTTAAAATCGTTCTCAAAAATAATGAATGACAGTTTTTAAACAAATCTTTCCATAATTTCCATACACATGCGTCCATTGTGATAAGGACATTTCCAAAATCCCGCTTTGTCTTCATTTCGATTCACACTACCGTCGGCTCGGAGACTCCAGTACCATTCTCCATTCTCGCGGTCTATCAAATTCCGTTTGACGAATTCCCAACACTGTAAGGCACGGGATAAAGACAGTTTGTCATCAAAATGCTGATACAAATTGATATAGCCCACAATGGTCTCTGCCTGAACCCACCAATGGCGGTCGGCATCTATTGAAGCCGTGTCCACATTTTGTTCATATAGCATACCCGCAGTGGTTAGAAAACCTTCGGTGCCAGCTTCGGCAATGTCAATGATACGAGGCTCCACTTCGTCCAATAGTGTTTTGTCATCTAGCACCATGGCAGCTTCGTGAAGGAGCCAGGACGCTTCAATGTCGTGTCCGTAGGAGATGATATGGTATTGGCTTTCCCAATCGTCATTGAAGAAGAGCTGTAGATGCGATGTGTCTGTATCCAGTATGCGATCGATGAACAAGCGAACGAGGTTGTACAGCTGATGTTTCAGGTAATCGTCTTTCCATACCCTGAACAGGTTGGTGTACGGCTCAAGAATGTGCAAATGGGTATTCATGGTCTTGCGTTCGTTGGCATCCTTGTTGCTGAGACGCATATCATCCAATTCTTCCCATTCTCGGGTCAGTGCTTCGAAATATCCGTTTTTCTTTCGGTCAAAGCTGTGCGCCTCAATGTCGTGAAACAAACGGATGGCGTATTCCAACGCTTCGTTGTCTCCCGTAGCACGATGGTATTCACTGAGTCCGTAGATGGCAAACCCAATGGCATAGATCTGCTTCTTGGTGTCTAGCGGGCGGTCTTCGGCACTGATACTCCAATAAATTCCTCCAAATTCCTTGTCGTAGAATCTGTCGATGATTTCACGCTTGGCACGGGTGGCAGTTTCCAAATATTCAGGCTTATGCAATAGGCGGTAAGCCGAAGAGAAAGTCCAAAGAATACGTGCGTTCAAGATGGCTCCTTTCTCAGCTTCGGGCATTAATACCTCTTGTCCGTTGATGCGGCCATAGAATCCGCTATGTTGTACGTCTATCATTTTATCCATCCAATAGGGAAGGATGTTGGTGGTAAGTATTTCCTCCACCTCTTTCTTGAGTTGAAATATCGTTGTTTCCATTCTCTTTTTCATAATCAAATATTAATTTCTTCTTCGTTCTTCCAGCTCTTCCGTGATTTCCTTCATTTTCTTCTCGGACAGCGGATAGAGACTGATGAACGCGACACTCAGCACGGTTCCCACGGCAGGCAGGAAACTCAGAAACATTTTAATGCCTTGAATGGCCTGCTCGTTTTGCACGGCATTGGCCCGGAAACCGAAATAGGCAAGCAGCCAGCCCGTAACGGCGCTTCCGATGGCCCAACCGAACTTCTGGCTCATGGACGAGGACGAAAAGATAAGCCCCGTGGCGCGGTTGCCTGTCTTCAGTTCCGAGTAGTCCGCACAATCGGCATACATGCTCCAAAGCAACGGGAAAATGCTGCCCGCACAAATGCTGATCAGCACCTGGAAGGTGAATATCAGTGCGATGTCGTCGCGGTCGAGCCAGTAGAACACGATGCTGAGCAGCGTGGCGCATATCATGGACCACATGTAGGTCTTTTTCTTTCCGATGCGGTTGCTCACCGGGGCGGCAAGCATCACGCCGATGATATTGGCGGCTTGCCCGACGGCCAGATAAAGTCCGCTCAGCACAAAGGACAGTCCGAACAGGGAAACCGTTTCATGGTTCTCTTCGACGATGAAGTATTTGAAATAGTACACCGTGGCACCGTCGCGGATGGAGTTGAACACCAGGGCGGCAATGCCCGCGCCCAGCAATATCCACCAAGGGCGGTTGTGAAACAAGTCCTTCAAGTCTTCTTTTAACGGGTTTTGCACCTCCTTTATCGGTTTCACCCGTTCGCGGGTCAGGGCGAAACAGCCATAAAACAAAGCGGCGCACGCCACGGCTATCACCACCACCGCCATCATCCAGCCGTATTGTTCGCTATGCCCCCGGCTGAACACATTCACCATGGGCATGAAGAGCAACAGGGCGATGAAGCTGCCCAGGTAGGCGAACAGCATGCGATAGACGGCCAGCAGGTTGCGGTCGTGCGGATCGGCGCTGATGACTCCCAGCAGGGAGGCGTAGGGCACATTGATGGCAGAATAGACCATCATCATCAGCGAGTAAGTGGCATAGGCATAGATGATTTTGGCGGTCAGGCTCCACTGCGGAGTGGTGAACGTAAGGATGCCGATGAGCGCGAACGGCACGGCAAGAAACAGCAGGTAGGGACGGAACTTGCCCCGGCGCGAATGGGTGCGGTCTGCCAAGATGCCGACTACGGGGTCGAAGGCGGAATCCCATACCCGGGTGACCAGGAACATGGTGCCTACCGCGGCGGCAGGCATACCGAACACGTCGGTATAAAATATCATGAGATAGGAACCGAAGAGCTTCCAGAACATGGACGAGGCCATGTCTCCCAGTCCGTAACCTATCTTTTCTTTGAGCATTATCATGGTAATTCGATTTTTATGGATGATTATCGGAGTCGATAGTGCTTCTTCCGAAGAAAAAGTGCTGTCGATTGCAGTCAACGGTGCTTTTTCCGAAGAAAAAGCACTATCGACGATTGTCGGCGGTGCTTGTCGGGCGTTTTTCATTCCCGCATCAGCCGAAGGTTCTTTTCTATCTGTTTTTTCAAGGTCTCTACCGAAGCCGATGAACAGAATCCGTCTCGGGGCGTGTTCATGCAATAGTCCACCAGCCGCTCCACGGTAGAAGTCGCCACATGCATACGGGTATCGCTGGAAGCATAATAGATGAACACTTTTCCATCCTCGTCCGCAATCCATCCGTTGGTGAACAGCACGTTGGATACATCGCCCACGCGTTCCTCGCCTTCGGGTACCATGAAAGCGCCTGCGGGCGAGGCTATCACGCGGGTAGGATCATCCAAGGCGGTCATGTACATATACAACACATAGCGCAAACCTGCGGCGCAACCGCGCACGCCGTGTGCCAGATGCAGCCAGCCTTGGGGAGTCTTGATGGGATGAGGTCCTTCGCCGTTCTTCACCTCCTTGATGGTGTGGTAATGGCGTTGGTCGATGATGGTTTCCTCGGTTACTTCCGCTTGCGTCATGTCATCCACCAACGCCCAGCCGATTCCGCCTCCGCTTCCCGCATCGATGAATCCGTCTTGCGGACGGGTGTATAGGGCGTACTTGCCGTTTACGAATTCGGGATGCAGCACCACGTTGCGCTGTTGGCTGCGCGTCTTCAGGTCGGGCAGGCGCTCCCAATTCTTCAAGTCCTTGGTACGGGCGATGGCGGCGGTGGCGGTAGCCGATGACAAATCGCCTGCCGGAGCGGAGGGGTCGTGGCGTTCGGCACAGAAAATGCCGTATATCCAGCCGTCTTCGTGCGCCGTGAGACGCATGTCGTAAATGTTGGTGGCGGGAATCACATCTTCGGGCATCGTGACGGGATAGTCCCAGAAGCGGAAGTTGTCAATGCCGTTGGGGCTTTCGGCCACGGCAAAGAAAGACTTGCGGTCGGCTCCCTCCACGCGCACCACCAATACATACTTTCCGTTCCACTTGATGGCTCCCGAATTCAGGGTAGCATTCATTCCGATGCGTTCCATCAGGTAGGGGTTGGTCTTCTCGTCCAAATCATAACGCCAAAACACGGGCGTGTGTGCGGCGGTCAGTATCGGATGCTTATAACGGGTGATAATGCCGTTTTCTTTTTCCTGCGGTTCATTACGACGTGAGAGCAACACTTCATGCTCATCGAACAATTGTTTTACTTTATCTTCGAAATTCATATCTTCTCGTTTATTTAAAGGGGTGTTATTTCTTTGTTTTCATATCACGGACGAACAGCGTGCGCGGGTCGGCATGGAACTTCACGAAGTCATTGGCCGAAGCTTGTCCGGGGTAAGGGGCATAGTAATGGTTGGGGCGTTCGCGTGCGTTGCGCCACACCAATACGTAGCTTATGGGATACTTGCTAATGACCGGCATCAGCGTTTCCGTCCACCAGGTAGAGTCGGGCACGGCTTCGTATCCCGTTTCGGTAACGGCGGTCGGCTTATCGTGCGATTGTCCTACTTCCGTCAGTATGGTCAGCGCCTTTTCCATATTGTTCAGATATTCCCGGCGGTCGAACTGGTACGTGTCGAAGCCTATCAGGTCGATGATGTCGTCTCCGGGATAGCGTTCCAGATATTCGGCGGTATTGTTCGGTTCCGTTCCCGGCGAATAGGCATAAAGCAAATGCTTCACACCTTTCTGCTGCATGAATTCATAAGTCATGCGCCACAAGGCTTTGTATTCGGTGGCGCTGCACAGGGCCTGTCCCCACCAGAACCAGCTTCCCGTATGTTCGTGCCACGGGCGGAACAGAACGGGCACTTTCCGTCCGTCGCTTGTGGTGAGCGAGTTCATAAAATCGGCTATTGTGCCCATCCAGCCCATGAACTTATCATGTTGCGCTCCTCCCGGCAGCACCGAGGCCACAACGGTAGAGTCGCTTACATCCCAAGCGTCTTTCCCTGTAACAGGATTGTCCGTATGCCAACTGAGCGACACCATGCCGCCGCGTTCATACTGTGCGATGATTTCGCGGCGAAGGCGTTCTATGGGAACATTGTCCAGGTTCTTGTCGCCGCCCAGTTCAATGCGTCCCAAGTCGAAGGACATCATGGCGGGGTAATCTCCGCATACGCTTTTCACATCGCTGCGGTTCTCGTCTCCATCCCACCCGATGCCATATACAGGGTCGTCGTGATGACCAAACAGGAAATGGTTCTGCCGAGAGACTTCTTTCAGTTCCGTAAGCATCTGCTCCGCTTCGGGAGTACGCCCCGAGGACGTGTTTGGGCTGGTGCAGGCAAGCATTCCGCCTGCCAGCACCACGATTGTTATCATCATTCTTATATCTTTCATCATGGCTTATTGTTTTTTCTCGATTCGGATATTGGCAAAACTATGATCTGTGTTCCAGTCCGAGTTGGGCTGCATAATCCAGAAGAGATTGTTCCATCCGGCATTGATTCCATTGGTAGCCACTTCCGACAGCTCCAGCCGAACGGTACACCAGTTGCCATAAGTATTAAAACTTCCGTTAGCAGAGGGATTCCAAGCATATTGCCCTCCGTTCAGCTGAATGAGATAACCGACAGAAGCGGAATCGTAGAACGGATTGCCGTTGGCGGAGTTTACTTCGAACTTGAACCAATAGTCCGAAGGATTGGCAGCGGCTTCGGCCGGGATGTCACATCCTCCGCACAACAGGCTGTTCCAACTCCATGCGGCATACGATCCTTTGACGCGGAAATAAGAACCGTTCAAAGGAGCGGGCTCGTTGGATCCGTTTCCGGTAGTAATCAGTTCGGTTCCCGCCCAAAAGCCGTAGGCGTCAGGAGTGTCCAGATTCCAAAGAATACCGGTTGTATTGCGATAAGGAACACTGACTGTCTTTGTTCCGCTTGCACTTTCCCAAGAGAAAACGATCGTAGAGTTATCCGAAGTATTTTCGGGTACGACAATGGACATATATTGTTCGGTCAATGAATCTACTTCCAAGGCCACTCCGTTCATCGTGATGGTGGAGGATTCCGTGCCGCCCCCGAATCCATAGAGGTCGAAATAAGCACCGTTTACTTTGATGGAGCTTCCCGGCAGGGCAAACTCATTATACAATCCCGAGATACTGACTTCGGGAATCTGGACCGTAAAGTCTACCGAGGTGTTTCCCAATTCCGTTTCATAGTAAAGCTTGTTGTTCACTTCACCGGGGATGGTGCGGGGTATCGGAAAATAGACGGCATGAGCGGTGGCATAGACTTCGCTCAGTGCTATCTCTACATCATTCAGCATCACCTTTCTTGCGTGGCTCAGATTCTCGCCGGTCAGCTTGATCATGTCTTCAAAGGCTGCTCCGGTGAGTGGAGCAGTCATTTCCGTATCGTCGGCACGATAAATGGCGGAGATGGATGGAGCACCGTTTGAAGTCATTCCGTCATCATATCCATCATTATAAGTCACTATATCCTGGCAGGAAACCAGCGTTGCTGTGGCAGCGGCAAACATCAGCCCGCAGACAGCTATATTCAGCTTTTTCATATTCTGTTTATTTTTTGATTGTACGACAATTCTTTTTCTATGTGTTTAGCTCCAGCCCGGGTTGTTGCTGTCAATGGCATCGTTGGTCGAAATCTCGGCCGACGGGATGGGGAAAAGCAAGTGCTTGGCTTCACGGTGTTTGTTCACCGATGCTTCATCGTAGTTGGTTTTCGTACCGTCTTCGTTGGTTCCGCCAATGGAGTTCATGACATCCAGATACAGTCCCCAGCGAATCAAGTCCCAGCGACGGTCGCCTTCCAATGCCAGTTCCTTGGCACGTTCTTCAAAGATAGCCGAACGTAAAGCGACTTTCGAATCAATGGCACCATTGCCCGAAGTGACAGCCGGATTGGCATTTGAACGGGTGCGGATGGCATTCAGGGCTTTGATGGCTTCGCTATCAACACCGCTGCCCAACTCACACATAGCCTCAGCATAAATCAGCACGATATCGGCATAGCGCAGGAACGGCCAGTAGGCATCCGAACGCTCTACGGTGGGGTCGGTTACATCGGAATACTTGGTGCTGTAGGCCAATGTGGAGCTGCTTACATTGAAGGTGTATTGCACACCGTCGTTGTAGGGAGCCACAGGATCTGCCACCTTGTTTCCGTTTTCATCATAACCGGTTGCCATGAGTTTGTATTCAGGCGTATTGGGATAATAGAAACCGTAATTGTCGCTGGCTTGATAAGAATAGCGAAAACGGTGTTTCACACCTTTGGTGATACGATAATCCTTGCTGTCGAACAGCGTGTACCAATGATAACGGTTGCCAATCCATTGGCCTTGCTGAATCAGACCTTGGGCATTTTCCGTTCCACTAAACCAACGGTGAATGGTATTGCCATACTCTTCGTCGTTGTTCAAGGTTTGCAGCATGAACATGTGCTCTGCCTTGTTATAGTTGCTGCGTTTCCACAGTTCATCATAAGGAAGCAAGTCATAGCTGCCGTACTTTCCACCCATCACGTCCTTGGCATATTGTGCGGCTTTGGTGTAACAGTCTTTGGTGTCGAAACTTTCATATCCGGCGACTTGCGTCTTTCTGAAAGTCTTGCTCGTGGGGAGAACCAGCACTTTCTCACCGTTATTGAACTCATAGCTGGCACCGGTCTTTACTATCATTTCTTCGCCGGCAGTCATGGAACCGGAAGCCATCGTGACATACACTTTGGCCAAGAGACCGGCTGCGGCACCCTGTGCTACATGCCCTTCCTGGAAATCGACATCTGTATTCTTGTACATCACAGGAATGGCTTCTTCAAGCAAGCGGATGATTTCGGCATATACCTCTGCAATAGGGCGGCGGGGCTGTTCATAAGAAGCACCTTCGCTGATAGCCACATTGAACATCGGAATATCGCCGTATGCCTTGGTGAGCATGAAGTAGGCAAAAGCCTTGTTGAACTTCAGTTCCCCGATGGCGTTGGCTTTGACCTTTTCATCCGCTCCCGTAATTTGGTTCACATAGTTTAAAGCTACATTGGCCCGGTTGATTAAGCTGTAGCAACCTTTCCAAACGGCATCGGCCACTTCGTCTCCTTGAAAGTTGCCGGCTCCCAGATTACTGAATGCCCAATCGGGACCGCTTGTATAATCACAGTCCATTTCGAGGACACGGGGGAAGTTCTGCCAACGGAACATGTCATTGGCCCATTTACTATATACGCCTGTCACCCAAAGATTCACGGCAACATTGTCATTACCTACTTGGTCGGGACCTACGAAAGCGTACGGATCTTCGGCCAAAAAATCATCGCAAGATGTGAAGCTACCCATTAAGGCAGCAGAAAGAGCGACACTGAGAAATATATGGTTGAATTTCATTGTTCTTTTTCTTTTAAGTTATTGTTTGCTATTGATATCTCACAATCAAAAAGTGACCTTCATTCCGATGGAATAAGTCCGGCTGCTCGGATAAGAATAGATATCCACTCCACGACGGGAAGCATCGGAACCGAAGGCGTTTACTTCGGGGTCGAACCAGCTATAGTCCGTAATGGTAAACAGGTTGGTGGCACTGGCATAAAAGTTCAAGTTCTTGATACCCTTGAAAGGATTGGCCCAGTTATAGCCAATGTTCAAGTTCTTCAACTTCAGGTAAGAGCCGTCTTCCACATACCGGTCGCTGATAAGCATATTACGTTCGTAGCTTGATACGGCTTTCGGCCATTGGGCGATTGCGGTTGTTTCAGGAGTCCAACGGGTGTCGTAAGCGGCTTGCGGAATGTTGGCTACATTACCCATTTTCACATCCATCAAGTTACCGTTGAAAATGTCGTTGCCCTGGCTGCCCTGGAAGAAGAAACTCAATGTGAAGTTCTTCCAAGAAAAGTTATTGGTGATGCCATATACAAAGTCCGGATTCGTGTCGCCGATGATAACACGGTCGGCATTGGTGATGGCAGGATTATCATCGAAATTGCGATACTTTATTTCGCCTATCATTTTCTGTCCTTTGGCGCGAACGGCGGGATCGGGGTCGGCCATCACTTCAGCCAGATTGTCATAAAAGCCATCTTCTACATAGCCAAATATGGTACCGATGGGGCAACCGTTGCGTTGCAAGAACACCTCGTCGGCCTTATACCACAAGCGGGTAGCGAACTGGTCGGCTTCCAGACCGCCGATCTGGTTCTTGTTGAAAGAGATGTTGGCATCAATGTTCCACTTCAACGGTGTGTTTTGCAACAGGTAGAATTTACCTGAGATTTCCAGACCTTCATTGGTTACATAGCCACTGTTTACCATCATGTTGGCAAAACCTGTACTCAAAGGGATCTTCACTTCTTGCAACAGGTCGCGGGTTTTCTTGTGGTAATAATCCACCGTCAGATTGATGCGTCCATTCAGGAAACCCATATCGAGGCCTACATTGTATTGTGCAGTCGTTTCCCAACGCAAGTCATCGGCTACCGGTCCACGCCAGTCTACTTGGGCAAAACCGCTGTTGATGCCACCGGCAAACGGATAATTAGCAACACTCAGCATAGGCAGGGTACGATAGCTGCCGATACCTTGATTACCCGTTTCACCATAGCTGGCACGGAACTTTAAATTGCTGAAGATGTTCAAGTCCTTGATAAACTTCTCCTCACTCATGCGCCATGCAAAGGCACCCGAAAGGAAACCGGCCCATTTGTTGGCATCAGTAAACTTACTGGAACCGTCGGTACGGTAGGAGGCGGTAAAGATATACTTGTCCAGCAAGGTGTAATTGATACGGCCGAGGAAAGAAGCCAATGCCGCATCGCCACGGTCGCTTTGCAGCTTGCCGGGCTTGGTACCGAGGCTCATGTCATAGTCTTGTGTCAAGTCATTGGGAAATCCGGTGGCGCTCATTGACTTGCTGCCCCAATTGGTCTTTTCTGCCGTGAAACCTACTACGGCATTGATGCCATGCACTCCGAAAGTCTTGTCAAAAGTGAACAAAGATTCGGTCGTGATTCCCATGTACCAATTGTCCGATTGTCCTGCTTTACCGTTGATGCCGTTCTGTCCCGATCCTTCTTGGGTTTGCTGACCGAAGTAAGTACCGCGATTGTGGTTGGTATAACTGATACCTAAATTCTGACGGAATTTCAAGAAAGGGAACAACTTGACTTCTGCATACGATGACGTGAATACATTGATGGCCTTCAGGTGATCCTTTGTATCATTGATGTAAGCGTATGGATTGGATGCCAGCCAGCTCAATTCGTCATTGGTTGTCTGGTCCATGTGTGTCGGGTCGTAATTGGGCGGGAAAATCAATGACGAACGAATCACACCATAGTCATTGGAGTTTGTTTTGCTGAAATCGGTTTCAGTGTGGGTAAAGTTCATGTTCATTCCCATTTCCAGCCATTTGTACATTTTGCGACCGATGTTGGCACGCAGTGCATAACGGGTAAAACCGGACTCTTTGATAATACCATCCTGATTCAGGAAGTTACCGGAGAAGGCATGCCATCCTTTTTCCGAACCGCCGCTTACACTCAAGTTGTATTCTTGCGAAAAGCCGTTCTGATAAATCAGGTCTTGCCAGTCGGCTCCTCCCACCCAAGTCTGGTTGCCGTATTCATCGGTATAATAACCCGGATTACGGTAATCTTTAGGAGAAGGCAGGTATTTGCCGTTTTCATAATCCAGTGTTCCGTTGGGCAATGAAGGATAGCTCCACATTCCGGGATAAGACAGTTGGGCATAAGGCTTGCCATCGTATTGGTAGCTGTTCAGGTCTTGTTCGTTTATATAGCTGGCGTAAGTCGCAGCATCAAGCACCTTCACTTTGTTGGCTATGCGTGAAAAAGAAAAATTACTTGAAAATTCCACTTGCTCATAACCGGCTTCGCCCCGTTTGGTTGTGATAATCACCACACCATTGGCTCCACGTGAACCATAGATGGCTGTGGCGGAAGCATCCTTCAACACTTCAATGCTTTGAATGTCGTGTGGATTGATGAACGACAAAGGGTTTGAAGTGTTATTGTTGTTCTGATTGGCATCGCTGGCCGGAGTGGAACCGGCGTCAAAAGGAACTCCGTCCACAATAAACAAAGGCTGCGAACTGGTAGAGAACGAGTTGGTTCCACGTACCTGAATGCTTACTCCACCACCGGGAGCACCATCGGCGGCATTAATCTGTACGCCGGCTACCTTACCGGCCAATCCTTGGCTTAAATCAGTCGGATTTCCTTTCATCAGGTCATCGCTCTTGATCTGGGATACCGCACCGGATAAATCTCTCTTCTTCATCGTACCATATCCCACCACTACCACTTCATCCAATACCTCTGTATCATCTTTGAGCGTAACCGTAAGTTGAGTTTCATTTCCTTTTAAAGCTACATCTTGCGATTGATATCCGATAAAGCTGACGGTCAGTACGGCTTTTGCAGGCACTTCCAAGGTGAACTTACCGTCAATGTCGGTGATGGTTCCGTTGGTTGTTCCTTTCTGTATTACATTGGCACCGATTACCGCTTCACCGTTTTGGTCAACCACGATACCGGCAATCTTCTTGTTTTGTTGTACAATCTCGATGGCATCTGCTGCAACGGCGTAAGCCTGCTGTACATTGCCCAATAAAAATGCGGCACAAGCACTGGTGACTAATATGCCTTTTTGAAGATTTCTTTTCATATTGTGTCTTTCTATAAAATTAAATGTTTCTTGTTTATAATCCCATTTGCGCCCACAGCCATTGGCTCCATTGCTCGTATTGTTCCTGATACCAGTAGTGTCCGGTTTCCAGATAGGGGTGAAGTTCCTTGGGAGCGGTGATACTGTTGTAAGCGGCGTATGTGGAAGTAGGTGGGCACACATCGTCGTTGTATCCCCAACTGAACCAGCCGGGCACCGTAATCCGGCGGGCAAAGTTGACCATGTCATAGTAATCTGCCGTTTGGATTCGTTGCGGGGTAGGAGTCGGGAAATAGTAAAAATAATGCGGCCAGCCTCCGGCTACCTTCTGCAAGTGTGCCCGATGGTCGCACATGGCAGGATGAATGGCGGCATAGAACGTAACCCGTTTGTCTAATGCGGCTGTAACCATAGACAACGCACCGCCCTGGCTGGAACCGGTTACACCCAAGGCCTTGCCGTTGTATTGGGGAAGAGAGGTTATGAAATCGACCGCCCGCAGGGCACCCACAAATACACGCTTGTAATAACTGTAGTTACGATTGTCATCATTTTGATACTGATAATTGTAAAGTGCCCCGTATGCCAGTTCGTCATAGACAGACTGCTGCATGGTTACCGGAATGCCATGAATACCGATTTCCAAAGTAATGGCACCTTTGGCAGCTGTTTCCACATCGCCGTAGTAGGGACGCACTCCCGCACCGGGTACACGGAGCAGTGCCGGATAATTGCCGGAAGCTTTAGGCATGCAGAGAATACCGAAAGTACGCGAGCCTTGACGGATGTTTTGGAAACTGACCTGATAGACATTGACCGTTTCGGTGCAGCGTGACGGTAGCAGTTCCATGGTGGAAGACAAAGGTACCTGGCGGGCTTCTTTCAAAGTGCCTTCCCAAAAGTTGTCAAAGTCGCTTGGGTTTACGGCATGTGCCCGGATGGATTCCGGAGCGTATGCGGCGGTTGCCATGCCGTCGTATGTCTTGTTGCCAACGTACGCCTTCACTTTGCAACGAAGAAAACCGGGAGTGTTCATGCTGCTGCTGACAGTCAGCTTTCCATCCTTCAGTGATACTCCATCTTTCTTTTCTGTGGGATACCACTCAGGGCCTAGTTCATAGTCCACTTTCACATCGGGCAATACATTCTGCGCTTTGTACACCTGAATGGTGAAAGTACATTTCTCTTTCAGTCGGTATGTCCAGTCCGAATGATCGGGCGAGACCACCACGCGGATTTCATTTCCGCGGATTTGTGCAAACATGGATGCGGTACACAGGTACAGCATGAAGCCGGCAATCCAAATTTTTCTGTTTCTGTTCATGGTATAAATAGTTAAAATGAATGTTGTTTCAGTTGTTGGTTGGCAGTACGGATAATGGCTATAGTGGTACTGTCGGACATAAATACCGAATTCAGGCCTTGCTGCTCTTGCGCCGGATCGCCCGTATAGTCATCTCCTCTTTGCCAATATAAGTGCTTGGGGGCAGCCAGTCCGCCCCATGCCCAGAAGTTGCATCCAGTCAGTCCGGCTGATTGCGCGGTCCTATCGGTTATCAGGCTGAATATGTATTGATAGTAGGTATCTCGTGCCTGTGTTGTAGCTGATTTGTCAAACCGGAACCCGTCCCTTGGATAACCGAATTCTTCCAAAACCAACGGTTTGCCATATTTTTGTGCTATTTCCAGATGCTCGTCTATGTATTGTTTCGATTGCAACTGCGCTGCCTCTGCCTTTTCCGACAAACTGTCTGCCGGCGCCCATCCCCAGTTGTAGGGCCAGATATGAATGTTCATATAGTCAATGTGCTTGTCGGCATGGATTCGCTCGAACAGGGCGAGGTCTTCCTCACAGCCATGTTTGCCCTCGCTACCTGTTGAGACCAGATGATTCCGGTCGAGCGACTTGATGAAACGACTAACCTCAGCCATCCAGATAGCGAAAGCCTCTTTGTTTTCTCCCGAGAACGCACGAGGTTCGTTGCCTATCTGCCATGACATGATTGTGGGGTCTTCCACATAACTTATGTTTGTATACCTATTGATTCGGGTAATGATATCCTTTACATAGTCGGCAAAAAGTGATTTTGCTTTCTTGTTGTTTGGAAATTCCTTAACATAATCCATGAATGCCGGCCATCCGTCTATGCTTGGGACAGGGGCTTTTCCTTTTCCGGCCCATTCCAGATATTGGCTATACCCGCCGCTCCATTCCCAGGAATTGTTCAGGTAGAGAACTGCCAGCATGTCTCTTTTTTTCATTTCAGAAAGAAGAAAGTCCAGCCCGGCAAGAATGGTATCGTTGTAAACACCCGGTGCTGTCTGGAGCGTAGGCTCTACTTTCGAGGTAATTCCACGGGCACCGTCGCTGCCTACCAGTATTCTTAAATTGTCTATACCTATACTCTTTAAGGAATCCAGTTCCTGAACCAAGCGTTCACGATTTCCTCCTTCACCTTCGGAAGCAAGAATGCCTCCATACCAAAAGTTGGCACCGATATATTTATAAGGTTTGCCATCACGGACAAACATTCCCTTTTCAACTTGTACAAAGGGAGATGCCTGCTGTTGCGTTTCTGTACAACACGCACCGCAGAGTACTGCGGAAAGACATAGGGTTACAAGGGTGTTCTTCATGTTATTCATTAAATTTAAATTCGGTTCTTTTTGTGCTGGCAAATGTATGAGGAAAGATATAGATCGGCTTCTTCAATTGATTATCAGACTATCCGTATTGTGTATTTATCAATTTGGGAAGTGTTTTTACTCATTTGGGATAGTGTTTGCCTCTATTATCCCATTTGATTTTTATAACTTTGCAGCGTTAAACCTAATACTGATATGATGAAAAAGAACTTGCTCCTGATTTTGATGTGTTTTGTCTGTGGGCTTGTATATGCGCACGACGGATTAAACTTTAGAAATCTTGATGTGAAGTCCGGGATTTCGGATAATTATGTACGGTCTGTTCTGCGCGACCAGTATGGCTTCATGTGGTTTGCCACGCTCAACGGTCTGAACAGATACGATGGTTATCAGTTCAAGAAATACACAACGACCCAATTAGGGGCTTACAACAATGACATTGAATCTATCGCAGAAGATGCGGCAGGCAATATTTGGATAAAAGGTCCCGTCAGTTATTATATCTACGATCGGGAACAAGATAAATTGGAGAACAAGATACAGCCTGTCTTAAATAAATATGGAATAACGGGAGAGGTGAGCTATCTTACTGTCGATAAGGATTACAACCTGTGGTGTACCGTGATGGATACGTTGTTCCATTATGATTTTGCAAAGAGTAAGTTGCATACCTTTCAACTGCCTGGAAAGGAAAAAATGCAACAGGTTGTTTGTCGGCGTTCGTGTGCCTATCTGCTCTTCTCGAATGGAGAAATAGCCCGCATCGATTCAAACTTTCAACATATCCGTCCGGAAACACGAAGAACCCTCTCTTCCGGTTTGCAATATAACCTTTATATAGATACGGTGGACAGGCTTTGGTTTTACGCTTCGCATGCTTCGGGCTTGCAATGTTTATGATACCAATCAAAAACAATGGATAGATTACGTGGGTAGGCAGGAAGTGACAGATGCGTTGATAACTGCCGTAATGGATGACGGGGACGGCAATTTATGGATTGGAACGGATGACAAAGGAGTTTATATCAGTTACAATCAAGACAAGCAATTGGTGCGGATAAACAAGAAATCAGAGAATCCTTTTTCATTGGCCGACAATCATATCAATTGTTTTTTCAAAGACAATCAGAACACCATGTGGGTAGGAACGGGCAAACAGGGAGTATCTTTTGCCGCTTTGGATAAAATAGCCTTCAACACTTGTTTCTTGCCGGAACAGGAAGACGTGAAATGCTTGCAGGAAGACAAGGAAGGAAACCTGTGGATGGGGTTCGATGGAGAGGGGCTAATCCGACAGGATGCGGGCAAGGCCTCTTATACGCGCTTTAAAATGAAAAAACACTCCATCCCTTCCGATTTGATTATTTGTTCGTGTCTGGATGCCAAGGGCAGGCTTTGGTTCGGAACTTATGGAGGAGGAGCTTTTTATGAACAAGGAGGAACGTTCATTCCCTTGCGTAATGCCGCTCCCGCTTCATTGAAATACATCCGACGCATAGCGGAAGATGCGAACGGAACCATTTGGTTCGGTACGTTTATGCAAGGATTGTATGCCATGGATGCCGATGGGAACTTTACCGCCTATACGATGGATTCTTCCATCCTCCAAACGAACAGTATCATGGATCTGGCTTATTCGGGAGGACGTAACCTGTATGTCGGAACCAGCAGCGGACTTTATTCCATGGATATCTATACGCGAAAGATGGTTCCCCTAACAGGGAATAAAGCTGGGACTCAGTCCTTGCCCGATTCTTATATCACCTGTCTGTTTTATGACAGTCGTGGATTGTTGTGGATTGGTACTCGTACCGGAATGACTGTTTTTGACGAGAAAAAGGATGGAATGATACACCTTTCTATAGAAGACGGGCTGTCGCACCAGTGCATTCGTGCCGTGACGGAAGACAAGTATAAGAACATTTGGGTGGCGACCGATCATGGAATAACAAATATTTGGGTGGCGGCCTCTCCGACGGGAAAGTCTTCATCCTACTTGTGTTACCCCTATTTTGAAGAAGACGGTATTGGCGATATGACTTTTAACTCACATTCCATTACCTGCACCGGGCAAGGGGAAATCCTGATGGGAGGCATTGGCGGATATTTGAAAATAACTCCCCGGCCAACCGACTTCTACAATCGTTCCGGGAATCCTGTTGTATTTACCGACTTGCTGTTGGCGAATCAGAAAATGGAAGTCGGTTCCCGTACTTCCAACGGACGCATCCTGCTCCCCAAAAACATTCAGCTATTAGAGGAGATAACCATGGACTATTCCGATAGTAATTTTGCGCTGGAGGTATCGTCCATGGATTATCAGAATCGGCACAAGCAGCAATTTGCCTATCGCTTGGGAGAACAGGAGGAATGGGTGAAGCTGGAGGGAAACCGCATTCATTTCAACCGTTTGTCTTACGGGACCTTCCGATTGCAAGTAAAAGTGTATGAGCCTAACGGATACGACAATCCTGTATCTTCTTTACTTATTCACGTCCGTCCTCCGTTTTGGCTTTCGTTGCCGGCGTATGGGTGTTATGCGCTGATGGTCATTTTTCTTTTCCTTCTTATATTAAGGAATACCCAAAGAAAGCACAAACGCTTGATGGAACAACAAAAGCATGAGATGGAGATAACGCAACAGCATGAAATGGATGAGGCGAAGATGCGTTTCTTCACCAATGTCAGTCACGACCTTCGTACTCCGCTGGCTTTGATTATCACTCCGCTCGAAAAGTTGCTGGCTTCGGAGTCGGCCCGAAACCTGAAAGCAGACTTGGAGCTGATTCATCGCAATGCGGTGGCTTTACTGGACGAGGTCAATCAGTTGCTTGACTTCCGAAAACTGGATAAGCAGAAAGCCCAACTCTCTCTTTCATACGGTAACCTGTCGGATTTTGTCAAAGAGACTTGCGATTCCTTCAAGGAACTGTCTCTTAAAAACGGCATACAGTTGGAGTTAAACCTGATGGATGCCGATATCAGCATGTCCTTTGACCGAAACAAGATGCAACGCATTTTGCTCAACCTTCTGTCCAATGCCGTCAAGTACAATCGGGAAGATGGAAGCGTGGTGGTTACGGTCGATAAAATACGTGTGTCGGAAAAAGAACATGTACGCATACAAGTGGCCGATACAGGCATTGGCATCAAGGACGAGAACAAGGAAAAAGTGTTCGACCGTTTCTTTCAGGAACAGCACGCCGCCACAACGTATGTAGGCAGCGGCATCGGATTGCATATCGTTAAAGAATACGTGACCTTGCACCAAGGTACCATCCGGATAACCGATAATCGGCCGCAAGGAAGCATCTTTGTCATTACCTTGCCTGTCGTGGGCGGGACGAATGAGGAAAGGCAGCTTTGCCACGGCTCCCAAGAGGAAGGCATATCGGTTCTTGTGGTGGAGGACAACGACGATTTCCGCCGTTTCCTAGTGGGATGCCTGAAAGAACACTATCAGGTGTTCGAGGCTTCCAACGGCAAGGAAGCACTTGAGATCCTGTCGCAGCAGTCTGTACAAATGGTAATCAGCGACGTGATGATGCCTGTCATGGACGGGCTGGAATTATGCCATGCCGTCAAGACGGACATCCGGTTCTCGCACATCCCCGTCATCCTGCTGACCGCCCGCACCGCCGAAGAACATGTGTTGGGCGGATTGCGCGAAGGAGCCGACGACTACATCACCAAGCCTTTCAACCTCGACATCCTATTGTTGCGGATTCAGAAGTTGCTGCAATGGACACAGAGCAACCATGAAAAGTTCGGCAAGATGGAGGTATCTCCATCCGAAATAACGATTAGCAGTCTGGATGAACAATTAATAGAGAAGGCTATCCGCATTGTGGAAGAAAATATGGATAACTCAGAGTTTTCCGTTGAGGAGCTCAGCGCGCAGATAGGTATTAGCCGGAGTGGTCTATATAAGAAGTTGATGTCTATTACGGGGAAGTCTCCTTTGGAGTTTATGAGAATCTTACGTCTTAAACGCGGAAAACAATTATTGGAGAAGAGTCAACTCAGTATCTCTCAAATAGCTTATCAGGTGGGGCTGTCCCCCAAGCAGTTTGCCAAGTACTTTAAGGAAGAATATGGATGTCTGCCATCAGAATATAATTAGTGTTTACCGAATAAATAATAATAATTGGATACTATTTCTTTATGAAACGTATACAAACTGCTAGTGCCAAGGAGAAATGATAATGTCAAAACTTCATTTAAATAACAGACATCTATTCAATGCTGAAGTACAAAAAAATGTCGTTTTGAAAGATTAAAACTAAAGGACATTGTAGCAAAATAGGCGAATATAGCCAGTTGATTATCAATGAAATTTTCAAAGTTTAGATAAGAACTAAGCAATCAAACACATTACAATGCTGGACGGGAATGTGCTACTTTGTCAAGAACATGATAAAGATAGAATCTCTTCAGAAATCTTAGCCTTGCTCTAATCGAATTTGAGCAGGTTATCTTCACCGTCATCATAAGAGATTATGTGATTGCATCTCTGCTTGGTTATCATTTAATACCTTTCATTTCTATAAGGTAAACCTACACAGATATTGGATTCACCTTCATCGTCTCCAGATTCAGAAACAGCCCGTAATGTTCCAGCATTCCGTTGCGAAACATCTTCCATAAAATATTGCACCCGAGTTGCGTCAGCGTGGAGTTGATGAACAGCCCTGAATGGGATTTGCTACATTAATTAGGAAAATATGAAATAAGGTTTATCAAAATTGCCTGTTGAACCTGCTGTAGCACCTGCTATTGCCAGTTAAAATTACAATCAGGGAAATTGCAGATAAACAAAAAAATACTATCTTTGCAGTGTAATAAAAGTGTTCTTTAGACTTAATGCAAAACATGACAAATATACGTAGTTCGCTCGTTTCTAAATCGTTACCTATTATAGTATAGATATTTTCCAATTGTCTGTATTTCAATTAGAAAAGAAAACTTGAATGTCTTGCAACATAGGTGGTAACTTCTGCCGTAATGCCTAACTCCTTTGCAAATGCTCTTAATTCTGTGTTAATCTGATGGCAGATTTTGTGTACTCTATTATTCTGCTGCATAGGTGTAACATGACGCTTATTATGAAGTATGGGGAACAGGTAACCTGTCTGACGTTGATATAAGCTATATTTCTGAATAATCTGTTTGGCTCTGTCTGTCAGCATTAAGTTTATGCTCCCATGTGTCTTTTGTCTTTGATAAAGCAATCTATCTTCTATGATATTCGTTTCTGTCAAGTGGGCTATATCCACAAACGAGATTCCACCACAGAGGTAAGAGAACGTAAATATGTCTTGTGTAAATTGCCGCATTTCGCTTGCTTGACTGCAATCTGCATCTATGATTTTAAGAATATCATCTTTAGATAACGCTCTCTTGGCTGTCTTGGTATTGAAGCGGCTTAGTTTGTATTCTATGAATGGATTTTTATCTTTGCTGACAACTTTAGCTTCAATGGCTTTGTTAAAAGCTGCTCTCAGACTTCTAAACTGATAACTGATAGTAACATCGTTGTTACCTTTTCTCTTCATCCATTTCTCAAACTTTTTGCAAAATTCCACATCAATATAGCTAAAGGTATAATTTAATTTCTTTCCTTTATTGAAGTTCTTTAATGTCCTGTACGAATTGAGATAAGCATAGCTTGTACCTATCCTGCCATCTTCTTTCAGTTCTTTTATCAAAGACAAGTAGAACTCTTCCACTGTTTGGGCTTTGATGTTTTTGCGTTGCTCATAGACTAAAGAAGTTGCTGTAAACTCTTCTTCCCTTGATAGCTTTTCTATTACCTTAGTTTGGTATTCAGCTTTGACCTTTAAGATAATGTTTTGGATTAGTTCCTTGTTAGGGCATTTGGGCTTTGGCTCTCCTTTAGTAAAATCCCAATATTGAGGATTCACAGATATGCCCAAACTTTTCATTACCCTTTTTCTGTCTTGCGTAATTCTTAACATCAAAGGGTGTTCACCATTGGCAAGTGTCTTGCTCTTGAAACAAACAACTGCAATTGTTACGCTCATAATTTTACGGTTTACACAGCGGTTTACACAACTACCCTTGCGAGGGTATGTTTGGGAGCATATAAGCAAAAGGTGCAGAAAAGCAAAAAGGACTGACAATCGTTTGATTATCAATCCTTTTCTACCAGTCGGGGTGACTGGATTCGAACCAGCGACCACACGCCCCCCAGCTGTTGAAAGAATATTTGTATTCATTGGTATTGGGTTAGAAATCAGTGGTACAATACCTTGTGAATGGGGTGATGTGTTGTATCTATTGAGATTAAGTGAGATGAAAAGTGTAATAAAAATGTAATCGAGAGGTAAAAAACACCTTGCATGGACAGGTGGAAAAGTAGTCGAACTACTTGGCTTTCAGTCTATGATTTCTGCAACTAAATGAGTATATTTGTATCATCCTAAGGTACTTAAAGCAGTAGGAAAGAACAATTAAATAATTTAGTTATGGCAAGATTCAATATTATCGCTTACAGGAGTAATCAAAAGAAAGATGGGAGCTATCCTATATATTTAAGGGTAACTAAGGACGGTAAAAGGATATATATAGATTTAGGGGTAACTACTCAATTAAATCAATGGGATAAAAGTTCGGGACGATTCAAAAGAGATAAAAGATTGAATCCTAATTATATAAAAGATAACAACCTTTTGAACCACTACGAAGAACGCATAAGTAGTATCTTAAGAAAGTTTGCAGAGGAACGGGTTGATTGGACTTTAAACTTGTTTAAGGAGCAGTTTTTAGGTATGTCAAAACAGGGGAAGGTTTATGACTTCTTCCTTACCCAAATTGAAAATTTGAAGGCTACGAATCATCACGGGAATGCTAAAGCCTATGAACGTACACTCCATGTAATGGGGAAATATGACGATAAAATAGAGGAGCGTTTATTTCCCGAAATAGATATCAAATATGTGAATGCGTTTAATGTAGCCTTGGAGAAAGACGGTTGTTGCGGTAATACACGAAAATATTATATGAAAACCCTGCGTGCTGTATTAAATAAAGCTATAAAAGAGAAAGAGGCTTCTGTTAGCACCTACCCGTTTGGAAATGGTGGTTTTGAAATTAGCAAGTTGGAGGAAGAAACGCGTAAAAGGTATTTGCTGGCAGAGGATTTGGACTTGATTAAAAACTCTCCACAAGAAAATTTCACTATGGAATATACACGGAGGCTGTTTCTGTTTTCCTATTACTGTTTTGGTATCAGCTATGTGGATATGGCTACATTGACAACGCATCATATAGAAAAACTTGAAACAGGTGAACATATTGTTTACAAGAGGCAGAAGATAAAGAATCAAAGGGGAGTAAAATCTATTAAAATACCTCTGACTGATACAATAAAAGAACTGATAGAATGGTTTAAGCAAAAAACGCCTCTTGTTGGGGATTATTTAACACCTATCATAACAAGGGATTACAGTGGAGAACAACTGTATAATCACATTCGTTCTCGCTATGGACGCTACAACAAGAACCTAAAGAAATTAGGGGCAGCGTTGGGGATTGAATGTCAGAAATTGACCACCTATGTAAGTAGGCATACAATGGCTATGACATTACAGAGTAACAAAGTTCCCCGTGAAGTAATCAGTCAAGTAATGGGACATAGCAATCTTGAAACAACAAATGTATATCTTGACAGCTTCGAGACGAGTGTAGTGGATGAGGCTGCAAAACTCCTTTAAATAAATAATGAGAATAGAAACGGATATGCCTTTAAGCAGCTTAATAGAAAAGCTGCTTAGAGGGGAAGCAGCAGAATTCCATGATGAGGATTTTCGTACCTATGTGGATAGTAAGATGGGAAATAACCATGAGTTACTTCAACAGGCTTTAAACGAGATAGAGGATGCCATAGATAATTGGAAGTGTTCCTACTTCATTTCAGTATATGATGAAAGAGTGAATGCCTATCGGACGGGTACTACCCAATGGACTTCACAAGATTTGGATGATTTGTTTGTGGAGGAAGAGTGTTTACGTAAAGAGGGCAAAATAGCTTTGACGGTTGATTACCTCTATGATGAAATTGAGAAGATAGGCTTTGTAAACGAACATCATTGTGATGCAATGGATATGGCGCGTCTAAATAATGATATAGACTTCTTAAAGTCCCAATGGGAAGATTTAGCTTTGGCCCAAATAAAGTCGTTAGAGGGAATTGTAAAGCAAATGCTGAGTACAGTGTCAATAGAACCTAAAACCGAAAAACAGAAGAGCAATAGACCCGAAAAACAACCGATAGACCCTCCTGAGGTATTTGGGGTTGATGTGTGTTGTGAAATAACAGGTTATAAAAAGAATACCGTCTATAAGTTGATACATGAAAATCAAATACCGTGTTTCCGTCCGGGTGACAATGGTAGAAAAGTAATGTTTCGACGTGAGGAAATATATCAGTGGATGACAAAACGAAAACAGGAATCCACTCAAGAGTATATTGAGTTCATGGATAAACGTCTGTTAGCTCGTAACAGGAAATAATAACCCGTAATTATTAGGGAATTTGTATATACAAAAGGTGAGGCTATGTATGATACGGTTATATTGATATTGAAAAAAGAGGATATAGGTGATAAATATAAATGGCAGGCAATTCTCCAAAACATTTATCAGACCTGTGAGTATAAAAAAGTAGAGGGTGGCTGTGGCTATACAGGTGGTTTACGTGTTTCTGTTACAGATAAGCGTATTAGGATAGAAGGGAGTCTCTCTAAATATTACTATGGAAACAATATTAGGAGTTTGACATTAGAACATACGAAGGAGGCTCTCAAACGATTAAGACGAGAACTTAATGTTCCTATGGACAAGGCTGATGTTGTTGAGGTGGATATTGCAGAAAATTTTGAAGTTGAAAATTCTCCCGAATTATATATATCCAAAATGCAGTCTTTGGGGACATCCCACCCTAACAAGTGGAAAGGTACGACTTATTTCCCTATAAGTGGTTCCATGCTTCGCTTTTATGATAAGGGGAAGGAATCCCGGCAGAGGGGCAAGCGTCGCCATAAGCGAGAAAGCTGCCCTCTGCCGGAGAGGGAAAGAAAGAACTTGTTGCGTTATGAAATGAAGTTTAAAAAGGCAAAAATAAGACAAGTGTTTGGACGTCAGCTAAAAGCCTGTGATTTGTATAACAAACAAGTCTTTTGGCAATTCATTGCGGAATGGTTTGGTGCTTATGAGGATATAGGTAAATTATCTGACAGGCTCTTTGATGTAAGTTTTGAGCAAATAAAATCCACAAAAGATATGGAGGATTGGTGTATCTGTATAGCTAACAGTGTTATCGCACTTCCTAATTTCATAAAAGAACAGTTATTCAAAAACAGAGAAAATCCAAAAGATACAGATTATCAATCCCATAAAAGGATACAAGACCGTATGAAAAAGGCTCTCCAACACTTTGAACAATATATGGGACAGTCGGAATTGATAATAGAACTGACGAAAAAGATTGAGGACTATCTAACATGGAAATTTACGGAATCCCCCGATGCGTATGATAAGAATTAAATAATAGCCCAAAGGCTTTCACTAAATAGAGTGTCTGTAAGGAGCAATACGAGATTCTAAATACAGATGCGGAACCTTGTGCCCAATTAGGCAGTAAGATTTCAATAGAGGGTTGTAAGAGGAGTATAAAAAGTGATAAGACTGTTAGTGTACAGTCGATAGAAACAATGCAAGTTGCCATCAAAGAAGAGTAAGGGTTAAGAAATCTTCGTTATATAGTGATGAGTCTTGTGATGACAGGGTACAATGCTATAGAGGTCTTATGATATAGGAGTGGAAATAATCGTGCATCACCTAAAAAGAGTGGAATAAAATCGAATGTTAGGTATGCTTGGATTTACATGTATGATGATGAGGCTGTTTAGAGGTGTCTGCAAAAGTTTAGACGTCCCAATGTGCAAACGCCTCATCGGAGTTCTCTCCCTAAAATCTTGTGAACTATCAATAAATGAGTAAATTTGTTCCACGACATCCCTAAAAACGTTTGTAGAACGCTGAATTTTAGTTATATTTGTCCCGCTAACAGGTTAAAGACCTGTTGGTGACATATTAATTAAAGGAAGCGTTTAGCTTTATCCCGTATTTAGAAATCTGGACAATTTCGAACCACACGGGGATAGACGATACAAACGCTCATGCTAATCTTGTATATATCAGTGATATATATGGCTTGGCGTGGGGTGTCGTTTTATCTCGTGTGGTGGGTTTGTCCAGAACCTCTAAAGGCAGATAATTCTAACAGCCTCACGCTATCTTTTTATATAAACCTTTCCTGTTGGGGCTGTGGAAAGCAAATCGCAGTATTATGAAAAAATTTCTTGTAATATGGATTGTTGCTGCTGTGTTAATAAGCTGTAACAGTAAGAATGTACATCAAGAACCTGTACCAACAAGTGGAGAACTTATTGATATAGGAGTAAGATTGATTAATGCATACTCCACTTTAGTTAATTTAGGGGGTGAAGCAAATGTCAGCCCTGACAATCTTGAGGCTGTCTTAAAGCATTACGAAAACAAATATTCCTATTTCAAAAAGAATGATTCGATACCTTTAGGACAAGGAATAAGGTGTGAAGCTATGACAGCAGATTCAATATCATTCAGTTATTGGGCATATCATGTAAAAGATTCCATCCAGTTTTCAATCACAATCCAAGCTCCCTTGTTTATAGGTAAAGGTGAACCGTTGGCTTTAATGGACTCTATAATCGACAAATCATTAGATTTGAGTTTAATAGGAATGTATAAAGACATGTATGAGATTTCAGACCTTACTTATTACATTAAGGGAAGCAAATCTCATCCAATGTATGGGAAACTATGGGGAACAGGTTGTATGATAACAGCACTCTATAGTAAAGGGTTAGAAAAGTCTTATAATGAGTTGAGAACGTATTGTAAACGATATAATCGAATGCAATAATTAGGGCTTCTAACGGAGCGTATAAGATAGGGGTAGGGCAATAGTTGTCCTACCCTGTTTGTTATATTAGGTTTGTTTCTAATAGAAGAGTAAAAGAACCTATGCGCAAACAGGGAGTGTGGTTGCGTATGAGAAAAATTATTAGGGGTTAGGAAACATTAACGGTCAACTAAATACAAATCCTATTGGTATCACAATTTGTATTGGGTTGGACTAAGTTATCCGAAAAGTGTAATCAAAAAGTAATCGCTACAAATGAAAAGGAGTTAAGTCATCAACTTAACTCCTTGATAATCACCAGTCGGGGTGACTGGATTCGAACCAGCGACCACACGCCCCCCAGACGCGTACTCTAACCGGGCTGAGCTACACCCCGAATTGCGGATGCAAAGGTAGTGCTTTATTTTTAATCTGCAAATAAATTGATTGCTTTTTATTTGTTGTATTCTATGGTATGTTTTGTATGGTCTTTATTATTAGTGTTTTATGATGGCTTTACTTACTGCTATTTAGAATTGTTTCTAAACAATACTTTAATTGCTTAAGGCTTTTGTTCTGTTCGGCTATTTGTATTTAGTCTATCGTCTTTTGTATGGAATAGGATTATTTTACCCTAAAACTTTAATCAAACTTTAATCGAAGATAGATACAAAATAGGAATATATCTTGCTACTACATTTCTCATTATTAGTATGGGGTTGACGTATATTGAAAGAAACTTTCCGTGTGTTCATTGTTAATAAATCTTAATAGGTTAATTTTACTCGTCAAAAATTTAATCGTGGATTGAATTTTTACGTTGCACTCATAGAGAACTGTATTATTAATTAAAAAAAGAAAGAAGATTATGGCAAAGTTTCGTATTGTACTCCACACGAGTAACAAAAGAAAAGATGGGAGTAACCCTGTTTGTTTACGCATCACTAAAAGAGGTAAACTAAAATACATTGATTTAAAATTGTCCGCCTTTGAAAATGAGTGGGATACAAATGCGGACCGATTTAAAAGGGACAAACGAGTGAACCCCAACTATGAGTCGTATAACAACTGGTTGATTAGTTGCGAGGAACGTAAAAATGAAGTGGTGAATAAGTTTATGAAAGCACAGGTGGATTGGACACTAAACCAATTTGAAGAAGAATTTTTGGGAATTTCGAGACAAGGAAAAATCTATGATTATTGGGTGAAGCAGGTGGAGGATTTAAAGTCTACAGGTCACATCGGTAATGGAAAGGTTTATGAGCGTGACTTGCACCTGTTTTGCAAATATGACTCTAAGGCAAAAGAACGTTTGTTTTCAGAAATAGACGTGAAATACATCAATCGCTTAAATATGGCTATGGAAAAGAATGGTTGTTGTGGAAACACCCGTATGCACACTTTAAAAACATTGCGTGCAGTAATCAATAAAGCCATTAAAGAAAAAGCAGCCTCAAACAACACTTATCCGTTTGGCAAAGGTGGTTTTGAAATCAACAAGCTGGCGGAGGAAACGGCAAAACGCTATTTACTGCCAACAGAATTGGAGTTGATAAAGAACTCGCCTCAACAAAATTTTGTATTGGAGCGTGCCCGTCGGATATACCTATTTTCTTATTATTGTTTAGGTATGAGTTTTGTTGATATGGCAAACCTGACAACAGACAATCTTGAAGTGTTGGCAACAGGAACGCATATCGTGTATAAACGGCAAAAGACAAAAAATGCCAAGAATGTAAAACCGATAAAAATATTCGTTATTCCTGCCATAGAGGAGCTATTGGAATGGTTTAAGGCAAACACACCTCAAACAGGCAAGTATTTACTTCCTATTATTACTAAAGAGTATGATGGCGAACAACTGTATGAGCATGTGCGTTGCCGATACAAACGTATTAATGCCAATTTGAAAAAAATGGGTAAGACTTTAGGAATTTCATTGAACTTGACAACTTACACAGCACGACACACAATGGCCATGACTTTGCAAGGCAATGATATTCCCCGTGAAATAATAAGCCAAGCCCTGGGACATAGTAACCTTACGACAACGGCTACATATCTTGCCAGTTTCTCTACAAGTGTTTTGGATAAAGTCGTAAAAATATTATAGGTATGTTTATTCATTATGGAATGCCTTTGGGCGACTTGATAAACAAGTCGCTCAGAGGGGAAGCAACAGTCCGTGAAAGTTGGTTGGTTGTTTATGTGAAGCGATTGACGGATGGGGATAAAGGAAAACTCCGACAGGCATTAAAGGTAGTTGATGCAGCTATTATTATGTGGAAAAGCAAATATTTTATTTCCTTATACGAAGTAAAGGTAAAGTCTGTAGTTCAGGGAGAATTAAAGATGAGTAGTCAAGAATTGGATGATATCTATAATGAAGAAGCCTACTTACAGAAAGAGGGAAAAATTATTTTAGCAAAAGATTTCCTGTATGGTGCAATAGCAAAGTACGGTTTCATTAATGAACATCATCGTGATTCTGTGGAAAGCGCATGGTTGTATAACGATATGGAGTTTTTAAGAAACGAGTGGGAATATTATGTTTTGGCTCAAATAAGGTCGTTACGGGAAATAATTTGTACTATGCTGGGAACAGTACCGTCAGAGGGTAAAGGCGAAAAACAGAAGAACAATAGACCTCTAAAACGGATGGAAGATTATCCGGAGGTATTCGGCATTGATATTTGTAGTGAGTTGATTGGGCAGTCCAAACATACAATTTATAAGTTGACAAGTCATAAGGAGATACCTTGTTATCGTGCGGAAAGTGGGCGAATACTAAGATTTAGGCGTGATGAAATAATAGCGTGGATGATTGCTAAAAGGCAGGAAACTAAGCAGGAATTCATTGAAAGTATGGAGTTGGGATTTGCTGCTCGTCTTCGTAAATAGTTAATAAGTTCAATTTTGTATAACATTTTAAATACATTTTAATTCATAGCCATGTATGACAAAATCAAATTAATGCTATATGACCTGCCAACAGGGTACGACTGGCAAACAGTCCTGCAACGTACAGTTGTAAAGGACTATTTTGCTAATGGTACGGGTGGTAAGGGGTATTGGCTTGGACGTAGGGTCATAGCTACTGAAACGTATGTGTCATTTGAGGGCAGTCTTCCTAAATGTCTATGGGGACATAACTTAAAGACCTTGTCATTAAGGCTGGTCAAGTGGCTTATAATGAAGTTGAGTAAGGACTTGGGTGTACCTATGTATAAGGCAGTGGTGGAGTCTGCGGAGTTTGCACATAACTTTAGCATGACAGAGCCTCCTATTATGTATATGCAGAAGTTGGATGCCATGAAGAAATTTAGACCTAATGAGTGGAATGGTACTAAGTACATAGAGGACGAAGAAGTGCGTTGCAAGTTTTATGATAAGATACAGGAGGCAAAGAAGAAGCGTGAGTTGCCTAAATATGGAAGAGAGAACTTGCCGAGGAACTTATTGAGGTACGAGGTAACATTTGGCACCAAAGGACTGAATAGGTTGTTTGGCAGGGATATAGTAGCAGAGGAACTTTGGAGTAAACAGGTATTTTGGACGCTGGTTGCAGAGTGGTTTGGATATTATGAGGATATGGTGAAACTGCCTAATGATTGTTGGGATGTGGATTACCGTATTTTTGAGAGCGCCAAGGACTTTGCCAAGTGGTGCATTTGTATAGCAAATGCCGACCAAAACCTGTCTTATTATGTAAAGCACGTCCTTTTTAAACTTCGGGAAAATCCGCAACCAGCCGACCGTGTCCTGCATGGGCAAATACAAAAGAAAATCCAAGAAGCGTTGGAGTGGGGCAAAAAACATTTGGCTCTCCCTAGCCTGACCTTGGAACTGACAGGCAAAATAGAACAATATCTTGCTTGGCTGTTGGAGCAGTCGGCAGACAGGATGAGCGTCACGGAGGAACAACGAATATTCAATGCCGCCTGTTAATCCTCTTCTTATTCAAATAAGACTTGGTAATCATCAGAGAGTGTAAACTTCACTTCCTAAGTTTATTCTTCAGATGATTACCAAGCCTTATCTTTTAAATGAGGTGTCTATTGGGCGTGCACGGCCAAAAACTTATCTAACACAATAAAAGTACTCGGCAGGATATAAAAATAATTCGCTAATATTGCGAATTGTGCAAATATGTGTTATCTTTGTGTCATCAAAGAACGGTTATATGAACGTAGAATTTGAAAAGGAATATTTGGCAGAACTTTATGAAAAAGGAAAAACTGATGATAAGAAGCATCGTTTCCAACCTCAAATAGTCAATGGTTATTTGAAGTGTGTCAAAGCTCTACTAAATGCCTCTCGAATGGAAGATTTATATCAGTATAGGTCTTTAAACTATGAAAAGTTGAAAGGTGATAAAAAAGGACTTTCTTCTTTACGCATCAATGACCAATACAGATTGGAATTTAAGGAAATCACCAATGCGGGTAATCAAACAATCATAGAAGTCTGTTCTTTGATAGACATTACAAATCATTATAAATAGGAGGAACTATGGGTATAGCAACAAATAATTTGCAGTCATTCCGTCCCTATCATCCGGGTGAATTGATAAAGGAAGAATTGGAATGTAGAGGCATAAGGCAAAAAGACTTTGCAAAGAGATTTGGCTTGTCTTATTCTGCCTTAAATGAAACATTAAATGCAAAACGTCCGATAACTACCGAATTTGCCTTGTTTTTAGAGGCGGCTTTGGGTGTCAATGCCGATTTGCTTGTAAGAATGCAAACGGATTATAATATACAGGTAGCACGAAAGAATAACTCCTTGCGTGAAAAGCTAAACAATATAAAGAAAATAGCTGCCGTGTTTTGAAAACAGTTCTTGGTATGATATTATAGAAATAAAGTTTTTAACGGGGTATTTAAGATAAGGTGGGGCAAGCTGCTCCACCCTTATTGTTTGCTCCTCTAAGAGTGTAAAAAAGAGTTCCTTTGTACTCGAAAATACTTGTTTAATAGATTGAAAATCAGTAATTCAATAAAAATTAGCACAAATATTTAAATCTCGGTCATAAATTCTTCGTTATATTCATGCAACTTATAAAAAGTTTGGTATGAGAAATCAATTGTATTTGTGTTGGAATAGTTATCTTATACGTGATGCTCCTAATTGTATATCAGCGTGTTATTGTAAAATAGTTAGTGATATACATAAGTAAGTTATAATATTAAAAAATGAGATTATGGAAAACAAGGAAGTACAGGCATTAGATTCTGAATATCTTTTGTCGTTAATGAAACAGGCTAATACGGATAAGGATGCTGCATTTGAGTTAGGAAAGTAGTACATGAATGGCACAAAAATTCCTCAAGATACCCGAAGAGTACTCTTTTATTTTCAACAGGCTACAGATTTGGGGCATTCTGAGTCACAAATGATAAGTGGATATCTGTATAAAGTAGGAGCATGGGATTTGAAGCCAGACCCTTTAAAAGCTGCCGAACTCTTTGTGTGTGCGTCAATGACAAACCCCAGTGATGAAATTGTATAGTGGGAAGCTATAAATTTATTCTTATATGGTGGTATTGGAGGAACACCTCTAAATGAATATAGAGGTGTTAGTCTGTTGGTGTTTATGAGCCAATTGGAAATTCCCTATGCAATGTATTTGTTAGGTAAGGCTCATGAAAACGGTTTATGGGGAGTGTCTAAAGACAAAGACGAGGCGATAAGATTATATCGTGAGTCTGCGAATTTAGGGTGTACTGCTGCTATGCTATTTCAGCCTTAAAAGAAGAGCCTTTTGTGGTGACTGAACAATAAGCAGAGAGGAGGTGATTATTTGCTTTACCACTTATTTAATGTATTTGGAAAATTCTTCAATGCAATAATGCAAAATCCGCATAATAAAAGGCAATAGTCGGATAAAATAAGCCAAGTTTCCCGAAAACCTTATTCGTAAGGTATCCGCAGGTAAAAAATAGGGAGTTAAGTATTTATTTAACTCCTTGATTTATATATTATTGTAATTTTATTATCGGTAATCTTATTCAATTTCCCCAGACGCGTACTCTAACCGGGCTGGGCTACATCCCGAATTGCGGATGCAAAGGTACGGCTTTTTTGTATTTGCAAATATTCTCTGTACTTTTTTACATTAAAAGTACATCTTTTTATGCAAGGTATTGATAAAACTAATAAGTCGATTCCCTATATTCAGAGGGAGACATATTGGTGTGTCTTTTAAAAAAACGACCTAAAGCAGACTGGTTCAGGAACTTAGTTCTGATTGTTATTTCCTGAATATTAAGAGAACTGTTTTTCAATAATTCTTTTATCTCCAGTAATGAATAATCTATAATCCAGTCCTTAGGAGATTTTCCACTGGTTTCTTTAACTACTTCAGACAAATATTTGGAAGAAACATGAAGTTTGTCGGCATAAAAGATAACCTCTTTATGTTCTCTGTAGTTATCCATCATTAGCGTGTAGAATCTATGTGTTAAATCTTCTTTACGTGTTGTACTTGTATTATTTCTATGATTGATATAATTTTCAAAGTCATTATATAAATCTAGGAATATAATTCTTAGCAGAGCTATAATTGCTTCTCTGGAAAAACTTTTGGGAAGTTTGCTCCGACTCTTCAGTAATGCATAATAATTCATGAAATACTGCATCTCTTGTTCCGGCAAGGGATAAAGGAAACGAGATTTCATGTAAGAGAAAAATTGAGGAGAAAAACTTCTGATAGTTTTTATTACATCATAGAAAAATGTGTTTGAAAGTGTAAAATAGTTTGTTGTGAAATTAGTACTTGTCTCTATGACTGAGACTAGCAATCCCGGCATAAAGACAAAAACATCATGTGGATGTATAGTATATTCTTGAGAATCCATTCTTATTTTAGCATTTCCTTGTATACAGATTCCAATAGTACATATAGGGGTATAAGAGGGGCAATCTGTAATGGGCAATGTTGATGCATCAGATTGCATGCAAAATTCATTCTCTAATATATCTTCTCTATTCTTTTCAAATTCCTTATATAACATTTATACCAACCAATTATAGTGCAAAAATAGGATTTCTGAAGCATTGAAAAGTTGATCAATGGTATTTAGGAACAATTTTACGGAAAAAAAGCACTTTGTATTTGTCTTTTTTAAATGATAAGCTTGGTTTTTTAACTAATATATCATAAATACTCTAATTTCTTGATTGTTAAAAGTTTGCCTGAGCATAATTGGGGATAAATAAAAGATGTTTTTTATTGTATCGGACAGATGGAAAGATTGTACAATCTTTCCATCTGTTTAAAGGGGGATCAGCAACCCATGGATTCACGATAAAAATCCAGCATTTCAAAAATTTCGTCTTTACTTGCCGATTGGTTAATCTGTATATCTCCTATTTCAGTTAATAGGGTGAAATTAATGATGCCTGCTGAGTTCTTCTTATCATGTTTCATGAATTCATAGAGGTGTTCATATTGTTTGCAATCAAAAGGCATAACTCCATAATGTTCTTTGATGAACAAGATGGTTTGACGTAGCTTGTCTTTGGGAAAACCTGTTTTGATGTGGGAGAAATAAAGTTCACAAACTATCCCCCATGCCACAGCGTAACCATGTAATATAGGATGCTGTGTCTCTAATGCCAGACTTTCGAAAGCATGCCCTACGGTGTGTCCCAGATTTAAAGCTTTGCGGATTCCTCTTTCAAAAGGGTCCTGTTCCACTATATTTTCTTTAATCTGTACAGATTTTCCGACTAAAGTCTGTAAGACCTTGTAATCTATATTGTTGAAGTCAAATCTCAGCAATTCTATCCAATGATCATGGGTGCTGATAAGACCATGTTTCAACATTTCAGCGTATCCGGACAATAGATTTCGAAGATCCAGTGATTTTAGAAAATCAGCGTCAATCAATACACTTTCGGCAGGGGAGAAGACTCCGATCTCATTCTTTAATCTGTTGAAATTGATTCCGGTCTTGCCTCCTACAGATGCATCAACCATAGCCAGTAGCGTGGTAGGAATATTGATATATTTGATCCCTCGTTTGAAAGTTGATGCGGCGAATCCTCCTAAATCTGTAACCATCCCTCCACCTAAATTGATAAGTAACGAATGACGGCTTGCGCCTTTATCTCCCAACTCTTTCCATACATATGCCAATGTTTCCAAGTTTTTGTGCACATCTTCGGCCCCTATATAAATAAAATGGGCATTTTTAATACAATCAAATCCAGATAAAACAGGAATGCAAAGTTTACGCGTATGTTCATCAGCCAAGACAAATAATTTGTCATGTGGGCATTGGGTTATTGCCTTATTGAGATTTTCTTCTAAGTTATGGCAGATAATAACTTCTTGTTTACTCATATTTTCTATTATTTGCCTGCAAATTTAGGTAAAAAAGCAAAAAGATGACCGTTCTTTGCTTACAAATAATTACTTTTGTACGTTAAAATATAAAATAATGAAAGGAATTTTACCGGTTTATTGTAGGACGATGGGATATGTTGTTCTGTTGTTGTCTGTTTTCGTACCGTTGCTCATGTTTATGTTTGGCATGATAAATGATAGTAACTTGTTGTTTACAAAGGCTTCTATCAAGTTACTTATCTGGTTTTCTCTGTTTATGATCTTCTTGGCAAAAGTGAAGGATGAGAATGAGAAGATTTCCCGAATACGTGTCAAGGCTATTTGTTATGCTATTTATTTGCTGGGCATTTATTATATTGTAATGTTGGTCAGAGGAGTATATAATGGAAATCTGGAAGAAGCGGATAATTCCATTGCTATAGTTTATATGGCTTTTAATGTTATTTGTCTGGAATTTGGCGTACAAAAAAGCCGGGTTGACCGATTATTTAAGAAATAAATACATTTTTCCGTTAAACCTTTTGTTGACAAGAGTGTCCAAAGGACATTAGGCATTAAAATTTCAAGGAAAAAAATGAAGAAGTTAATATTATTGTTGTTACTGGTATGTACCTGTGCAACTCTCTCTTGGGCGCAAAGTGGCAAGCGCATAACCGTGACGGGATCTGTGATTGATGGTGATGATAAAAGCCCGGTTGGACAAGCTACCGTACAATTACTTTCTCTACCCGATAGTACAATGGTGGTAGGAAATGTTACCAATAACAACGGAGTATTCTCTATTGCCGCCCGTCCGGGAAAATATGTACTTAAAATTTCATTTGTAGGTTATCTTACTCAGGAAAAATCTTTGCAGCTGACAGCTGGTAAACCGAGCGTTAATATTGGAACGGTCACTTTACCTACCGATGCTATCATGTTGGGTGAGGCAGTTATTGTAGCCGAGGCTCCGCAAGTAACCATTTCAGAAGATACTATTGGTTATAATGCTTCTGCTTATCGTACTCCTGAGGGGGCAATGTTGGAAGAGTTGGTGAAAAAACTTCCGGGAGCAGAAATAGATGACGATGGTAATATCAAAATCAATGGTAAGGAAGTAAAAAAGATTATGGTAGACGGCAAAGAGTTTTTTGGTGGCGATGTGAAGACCGGTTTGAAGAATCTGCCAGTCGATATGGTGGAAAAACTGAAAACATATGATAAGAAGTCCGATTTGGCACGCATTACGGGTATTGATGATGGTGAGGAGGAAACAGTGCTCGATTTGACGGTAAAGAAGGGGATGAATCAGGGTTGGTTTGGAAATGTGGATTTGGCGGCCGGTACGGAAGACCGTTATGCGGGAAGAGCTATGATAAACCGTTTTTATGATAAAACTCAATTCTCTATTATTGGTTCCGCCAATAATGTGAATGATCAGGGATTTTCGGGAGGAGGACCTCGTTGGAGGCGTAACAATGGATTGAACGCAACTAAAATGCTAGGAGCGAATTTTGCTACAGAAACAGAAAAAATGGAAGTGGGAGGTAGCATGCGTTACAACTATCGTGATGCGGATGTAGTAACAGTAGGATCTTCACAGCGTTTTTTGCAGTCGGGGGATTCTTATTCCAATTCAAACAAAGCCGATCGTAATAAAGTGACTGATTTCAATGCGGATTTTCGTATGGAATGGCGTCCCGATTCAATGACCAATATTATTTTTCGGCCGAATGTTTCTTATAATAAAACAAAAGGGACTTCGGCAACAGAATCAGGAACTTTTAATGAGGACCCTTACCAATATGTGGTAAATCCCAATGATTATCTGAACTTTAACAATATAGGTACCGATGACCCGTTAAGGGATACTCGTATTAATGCTACCAATGAACACAATTTGTCAAAATCAAATAGTTTGTCGGCTAATGCAACTTTACAGCTGAATCGGAAACTGAATGATAAAGGACGTAATATTACATTCCGTGGTTCGTTTGGATATGGAGATGATGACAGCGATCAGTATGCTCAATCGGAAACTCGTTATTATCAGATAAAGAATTATTTAGGAGGGGACTCCATTGAATATCGTAATCAATACATTACGATGCCTACTAAAAATTATAATTATACAGCACAATTTACTTATAGCGAACCTATAGCACGGGCTACTTTCCTGCAATTTAGTTATAGATTCCAATATAAGAATAGCAAGAGTGATAAATCGACATATGATTTGGGGTATCCTTGGAATATAAATGACGGATTACCCGAAGACTATGAAACTGCTTATGTAGATAGCTTGAGTAAGGATGCTGAATATAAATACTTTAATCATGATATCTCTTTAGGACTACGATTTATCCGGGAGAAATATCAGTTGAGTGCCGGCATGTCCTTACAGCCTCAAAATACGAAATTGTCCTATAAGAAGGGAGATTACATGACTGATACCACAAGAACGGTATTCAATTTTGCTCCGAATCTGGATTTTCGTTATCGCTTCTCTAAGGTAAGTCAGCTGCGTATCACTTATCGTGGGCGTAGTAGTCAGCCTAGTATGGAAAACCTGCTGCCGATTGTCGATAATTCCAATCCGTTGAATATCCGTGTGGGTAATCCTGGTTTGAAGCCTTCGTTTGCCCATACCATGCGTTTGTTTTATAACACTTATAATGCCGAGAAGCAGCGTGGGATAATGACCCATGTAAATTTCACTGCTACTCAGAATAGTATCAGTAATAGTACGATATATGATGAGAATACGGGTGGTACTACTTCAACTCCTCAGAATATCAATGGAAACTGGAATGCGTTTGGTATGTTCGGTTTTAATTCGGCTTTGAAGAATAAAAAGTTTACTATAAATTCTTTTTCTCGTGTTAACTACCGGAATCAAGTAGCGTTCTTATACAATAAGGAAACATTGCATGATGATAAGAATACGACTACCGGCTTGACTTTGGCGGAGAATCTGAATGGGTCCTATCGGAATGACTGGTTTGAATTTTCATTGAATGGTTCTATTGAATATACAGCGGAACGTAGCAAGCTGCGTCCTGAAAAGAACCAAAATCCTTATACATTCTCATATGGAGCGAGTACCAATGTCACTCTACCATGGCAGATGACATTGTCTACTAATATCACCAACCAGTCCCGTAGAGGATATGATGATGCCAGTTTGAACAATAATGAACTGATTTGGAATGCCCAAATAGCACAAAGTTTATTGAAGGGAGCAGCAACTGTTAGTTTTGAAATGTATGACATTTTAAAACAACAGAGTAATATCAGCCGTTCTTTGACTGCAGATGTACGTTCGGTTACCGAATACAACAGTATCAATAGTTACTGTATGGTGCATTTTATCTATCGTCTGAATATTTTTGGAAGTAAAGCCGCTCGTGACAAGATGATGAATAGCCATAGGGGATTCGGTGGTCCCGGTTTTGGTCCCGGTCCAGGAAGACATGGCCGGCGTCCTTTTTAAATGAAACTATATCTTAATCTTTTCCCAATCTATATTGTTATAGGTTGGGATTTTTTTTATAAGTTTGCTTATAAGTAAATTACTTGGAATTATATGGTAGAGTGGAGTATCTTTAATGAAATCTTTGCTGTTGCTTTTAACGTGCTTTATTTTGTGATTATCATCGGAACTATCTTTATAGTGATACTTGATAATCGTAATCCTGTTAAAACAATGGCATGGGTACTTGTACTCTTTTTCCTGCCCATTGTGGGGCTTGTATTCTATTTCTTTTTCGGCAGAAGCACACGTAAGGAGAAATTGATCAGCAAGAAAGGGTTCACCCGTCTTATAAAACGTCCTATGGCAGAATACCAAGCGCAAAAGGCGTTTAAGTGTCCTGATGAACAGTACCAGTTGATGCGTTTTTTCCGGAAAGTGAATAATGCTTTGCCCTTTGAAGGAAATGCGACGGAAGTTTTTACGGATGGTTATTCCATGCTGTATTCATTGATGAAAGAAATCAGTAAAGCAAAGCACCACATCCATTTACAGTTTTATATTTTTGAGGATGATCCGGCAGGCAGGCTGCTGCGCGATGTGTTGATAGATAAAGCGCGGCAGGGAGTAGAAGTGCGTTTACTATACGATGACGTGGGCTGTTGGAAAGTTCCCCATGCTTTTTTTGATGAAATGCGGGGAGCAGGTATTGAAGCACGTAGTTTTTTGAAAGTTCGTTTCCCTTTATTTACCAGTAAGGTAAATTATCGTAATCACCGTAAAATAGTGGTAATTGACGGTCGTGTGGCTTATATGGGAGGAATGAACATTGCTTTGCGCTATATGAAAGGCTTTCCATGGGGGATATGGCGGGATACTCACATTAAGATAGAAGGAAAAGCGGTATATGGGTTACAGACTGCTTTTTTGACCGATTGGTATGTGGTAGACCGTACTCTTATCACTTCCTCCCGTTATTTCCCCGAAGTTGGAATCTTTGGGAAGGCTCTGATACAGATTGTTACTTCCGATCCTGTAGGCGAATGGCGGGATATTATGCAAGGGTTACTGATAGCTATCAGTAGTTCCCGAAAATATTTTTATATACAAACCCCTTATCTGTTGCCTACCGAACCTATTCTGATGGCATTGAAAACGGCAGCTTTAGCAGGTGTGGATGTTCGCATTATGATACCGGCACGTGCCGATACGTGGATAACACATTTAGGTTCGTTATCTTATTTGGATGATATCATGCGTGCGGGTGTCAGGATTTACCTTTATCAGAAAGGTTTTTTGCATTCCAAGTTGATGGTTAGTGATGATACTCTCTCTACGGTAGGTTCTACTAATATGGACTTCCGTAGCTTTGAGCATAATTTTGAGGTGAATGCCTTTATGTATGATCCGGCCTCAGCATTGATGTTGAAGGGTATTTTCCTGCAAGACCAGAAGGACGCTATCCTGTTACAGAGAAAAACATGGATGAAGCGTCCTTGGTATCAAAAAGCACAAGAATCTATTGTTCGGTTGCTGGCACCATTGCTTTGAAGAAAGAGAAGTTCACACTGCCATATACACGGCGCTCAATAAAATGGGGATTATCCTCGAAATGGTTCTCTTTGCCATGTTCCAATACCAATAATCCGTCTTCCTTTAAAATCCCGCTTTCGAAAATACGGGTGGGGATACTTTCCAGATCTTTCAAGGCGTATGGAGGATCGGCGAAGATGAAATCAAACTGCTCGCTGCATTTGTCTATAAATCTAAAGACATCAGCACGGATAGGAAAACATTTGTCAGTCTTCACTTCACGCATCACCTGCGAGATGAAAGAAAGATGCTGGGGATCTTTTTCCACTGAGATAACCCGGTCACAACCGCGTGAAACCAGTTCTATACTGATGCTGCCCGTACCGGCAAAAAGGTCCAAAGCTGTAACTCCGTTCTCGAAGTCAAAATAATTATTACTTAATACATTGAAAAGGTTCTCTTTGGCAAAATCCGTTGTTGGACGTGCCTTGAATGTATGAGGCACGTCGAAACGGCGCCGTTTGTATATACCGCTGATTACTCGCATAATAATAAGGTTTGCATGTCAAAAGGTATCTCTTCTATTTTACTTATCTCGGAGCGGTTGAATTCCGCTTTGGGGTTGATGACGAATACCTGACGCAGATAGTTGCGCAATTCTTTCAATAATTCTTCTTTGTCCTCTAATTTTCCTGTCAAGTGCAGTTCGTCTTTTTCCTGATTATAATTTAATTGTTGCCATATATATAATAGGTAATACACACGGTCTGTGGTTTGTTTGCATGGAAATGAGTTAATCAGTAATAAGTTGCCCTTATCAAAACAAAAAACTTCCATTTGTTGCTCGCGTATGTGTGTGTATAGTTTCCGGCTGTTGCCCAACCGGCTTTTCCGGGCGAAATATTCAGTCAGCGGGCTGGCGGTGGAGAAGTAACGAGCTGTAGGAAAATGTTCAGTCAGTAACAAATGGGTATGTTTGTCTATAGCAAAAAGTATTACCACATTACTCCTTCCCAGAACATTGCAAAGTACAATCTCGTTATTTCCTTTAGGAAAATTATGATAGAAAACAGTATCCATTTGTTCGTCTTCGAATAATTCTAAAGGAACAGGTGTGAAACGGGGGGAGTCATACAGAATGTTAACCCGTTTATACGGATATCTTAGAGTTTCTGTCTCGGTTAACATTTCCTTTAGATTAGCCGTCATAGAGTATCCGGTATTGACAGGATACGGAACAAAGCAGAAATCATTATCTGTCAGTGGGTTATAGATAGAAAAAGAAAATCCATCCGCACTGAGGCGGATGGATAATGTATATTGTTCCGATTTTGTAAAATCGATACGTTCAGTCATTCTTATTCCCAGTTACCTGCGTTATTGTTAGGCTGTTCGATATCACCCACTCTTAAACCGCAATATTTGCCCAGTTTGGTTTGAAGGTCTTTAAGGTTAGCCAATTCTTGAGCATTCAAACCACCCAAATATGTTTCATACGGAGTTTGAGCTTGGAATAAATGCAAAGGGGCACCTGATTTTGTTGTATCGTTACGGATAACCATTTCAAACTGTGCACCATTTCCGAAAGGAACATATCTTAAAGAGTCTGCATTGAATCCCGGAGCATAGATTGTATCTGTTACGGCAACCCATAAAGTATCACGTTTGAAGTTCATTAAACCTTCTTTTTCAACTTCTTTCCAGTTACCAGTTTTTTTGGCTTTGTTGATGATTGCCATAGCTTTCTTTTCAGTCATGCCAGCTTCCAGTTGCGTATCAGACAAAACTCCTTCTTTCTTTACAAATGGAAGTTTTGCAGTTTTGACGAAATCAATCAAGGTGTCGAAACTTGCAGTGTATTGTCCGTTGTGCAGGTTGCGGTATTCCAACTGTGCCTTACGGATGTCAATTAAGCGTGCAATAACTTGTTTCTCTCTAGCTTTTTTAGCGTCATCGAAGTTAATCGGTCCCATGATACTGCCGTAGCAAACGTATATCAAACCGATAACGCAAGCAGCCAATACAATATTAATAACTGTTTTCATGATAAATATGTGTTTTTTTTAGTTTATATTCGCATCGCAAAAATAAAACAAATAAATCTAATAACGCACAGTTCAAGGAACTTTTTATTACGCAATTATGATTAATAGTTATTTAGTGCAGCAAATTAAGGGAAATTTTCTATATAAACCAACTTTAGAACAAGAAAAAGCTGTTAAATTTTTAGCAGATTTTCTCTTTTCCCACCAATCGGACTCGGTTTTTCTCTTAAAGGGATATGCCGGTACGGGTAAAACATCCCTTATCGGGGCATTGGTGAAGACCTTGGACCAGTTACAGCAAAAGTGTGTTCTACTTGCTCCGACGGGCAGGGCGGCTAAAGTCTTTTCACATTATGCACAGCATCCGGCTTATACTATTCATAAGAAGATTTACCGCCAGCGCAACTTTTCAAATGACCTGGATAACTTTTCTTTGGATGATAACTTGCATCAGCATACTTTGTTTATTGTGGATGAGGCGTCGATGATCGCTAATGACGGATTGGCGGGGGCAGTCTTTGGTACAGGGCGTTTGCTGGACGACTTGATTCAATATGTATATGCCGGAACAGGTTGCCGTTTGATGCTGATAGGGGATACGGCGCAGCTTCCTCCGGTAGGAGAAGAGGAGAGTCCGTCTCTTTCGGCCGATAAGTTACGCGGGTATGGCATGGAAGTATATGAGGCGCAGCTCACTGAGGTGGTCCGTCAGATGCACGATTCGGGGATTCTTTGGAATGCGACAGAATTGCGCCGCTACATATCCGCGGAAGATTTTCTCACTTTGCCTTCTGTCCGTGTGGAAGGGTTTCCGGATATTCGGATGGTTTCTGGTAGTGAGCTGATTGAGGTTATTAATGATTGTTACGGTCAGGCAGGTATGGACGAAACGATTGTGGTCTGCCGTTCCAATAAACGGGCGAATATTTATAATAAGGGAATCAGGAATACGATTTTGTTTCGGGAGGATGAACTGAACAGCGGTGACCTGCTGATGGTGGCGAAGAATAACTATTTTTGGACGGAGGGCTGTAAGGAGATTGATTTTATAGCCAATGGAGATATAGCTGTAATTCGCCGTGTTCGTCGGGTGCGTGAGGCATACGGCTTTCGTTTTGCCGATGTGGTGCTGGTGTTCCCCGACTATGATGGTATGGAACTGGAGGTGAAACTTTTGTTGGATACCTTGCATACTGAAACACCCGCATTGCCTAAAGAATTGAATGACAAGTTATTTTATTCGGTATTGGAGGATTATGCTGATATAACTGTGAAACGTGAGCGGATGAAGAAAATGAAAGCCGATCCTCATTACAATGCCTTACAGGTGAAATATGCGTATGCCGTTACTTGTCACAAAGCGCAGGGTGGCCAGTGGAAACGGGTCTTTTTGGATCAGGGCTATATGACGGAGAATATGCTGACTCCGGATTATTTCCGTTGGCTGTATACGGCTTTCACCCGTGCTACGGAAATTCTGTATCTAGTGAACTGGCCGAAGGAGCAGACGGAATAAGCAGACAGTCAGTGAGGTGTTAATGACTGATTATATGCTTCCAGCCGTTTAGTTAGTTTTTTTTTCCTTATGGCTAAGCTTTTTTGAACGTTTATGTTCTATCTCCATAACCTTTGGAGTTAACTCCCAAGCTTATGGAGTTGACTCCAAAGGTTATGGAGATAACTCCAAAGGCTTGGGAGATAGAAATCTTCTTTTCTGTTTCCCTTATCCATAGAGGAGAAAAGGCTTAGTGAACCAGATGAAAAAAACTCCGCCACCGGCTTTCAGACCAGAATGGCGGAGTTTTGATATATACGAAATATGGACGAAATTCGAATAGATTACAATGCAGCCAGCTCTATCACTTTATCAACAGCCGCATTCAAACCGTCAGGATTCTTACCGCCTGCCGTTGCGAAGTGGGGCTGACCACCGCCGCCGCCTTGAATCAGTTTGGCTGCTTCACGGACCAGTTTGCCTGCATTCTGTCCGGCTTTTACCAGGTCTTCGCTAATCATGACAGTCAGCATCGGTTTGTTATTGTCCACACTGCCTATTACAACGAACAAATTGGCAGGAATTTCACCTTTCAGCTGGAAGGCAATATCTTTCACTACGTCGGCAGACATCGGAATGATGGCTTTCACCACTTTCACACCATTTATTTCTTTGGCATTCTCTACCAGTCTGGCTTTCAGTGCGGCGCCCTTTTCTTTCATGAACTCTTCCACCTGCTTCTTCAATCCTGCATTTTCGTCAATATACTTGCGGATGGCGACTTTCAGATCGGGAGCATTGTTGAACAATGCCTTCAAGTCATTCAGCGTATCCTGGACCGTATCCATCAATTCCTCTACTTTGGCACCCGTGATAGCTTCGATACGGCGCACACCGGCAGCAACAGAGCTTTCGCTGATAATACGAACCATACCGATCTTGCCTGTAGCCGAAACGTGGGTACCTCCGCAGAATTCAATAGAGTTGCCGAATTGGACAACACGTACCTCATCACCGTATTTTTCACCGAACAAAGCAATGGCACCCAGTTCTTTTGCCTTTTCGATAGGAAGATTGCGGTATTCCGTCAAAGGGATATTCTCACGGATTTTGGCATTTACCAAATGTTCCACTTCACGAAGTTGCTCGTCAGTCACTTTCTGGAAGTGAGAGAAATCGAAACGTAATGACTCAGGAGTCACCAAAGAACCTTTTTGTTCTACGTGAGTTCCTAATACCTGGCGCAACGCTTCGTCCAGCAAGTGAGTACAAGAGTGGTTGGCGGCACAGGCGGCACGTTTTTCTGTATCTACACAAGCCATCATCGGAACGTCAAGGTGTTCGGGCAGTTTTTTGGTGATATGGATAGGAAGGTTGTTTTCCTTCTTGGTATCAATGATTTCGATGGTTTCGAATTCGCTTACGATCACCCCTGTATCACCTACCTGACCACCACTTTCGGCATAGAAAGGAGTATCGCTCAGTACAATTTGATACAGTGTCTGGTTTTTCTGCTTGATCTGGCGATAGCGCAGGATGCTGGTTTCATATTCGGTAAAGTCATAACCTACAAAGTGGGTGTCACCTTCCTTTATGGTGATCCAGTCGCCAGTTTCAACGGCTGCCGCGTTACGGGCGCGTTCTTTTTGTTTCTGCATTTCGGCGTTGAACTCTTCTTCGTTTACAGTCATGCCGTTTTCGCGGAGAATCAGTTCTGTCAGGTCGAGGGGGAAACCGAAAGTGTCATATAATGTAAAGGCATCCACACCGCTGATCTCTTTTTTCCCGGCAGCTTTGGCATCGTTCATAGTCTTGTCCAACAGACGGATACCTGTTTCCAGTGTGCGCAGGAAAGATTCTTCTTCTTCTTTGATCACTTTCTCGATCAGTATTTTTTGTGCGTTCAACTCTGGATAGGCCTCGCCCATATTCTCAATTAATACAGGCAGCAGCTTGTACATGAATGCTTGTTTCTGTCCCAGGAAAGTATATCCGTAACGGACGGCACGGCGGAGGATACGGCGGATTACATAGCCGGCTTTTGCGTTACTGGGCAACTGACCGTCGGTGATTGAGAATGCGATGGTACGGATATGGTCGGCTATAACGCGCATGGCGATATCTTTCTGGTTGTCTTGGCCATAGGTGGTTCCTGCCATTTCGGCGATGGCTTTCAGCATCGGTTGGAACACGTCAGTGTCATAGTTGGATGTCTTGCCTTGCAGTGTGCGCACCAAACGTTCGAATCCCATACCGGTATCGATTACTTTGGCGGGAAGACCTTCCAGTGAACCGTCTGCTTTGCGGTTGAACTGCATGAATACAAGATTCCAGATCTCGATTACTTGCGGATGATCCTTATTTACCAGTTGGTTGCCGGGGATTTGAGCTTTTTCTTCTTCCGAACGTGAGTCGATATGGATTTCAGAACACGGGCCGCAGGGACCTGTATCACCCATTTCCCAGAAATTGTCATGTTTGTTGCCATTGAGGATATGGTCTTTCGGCAGGAACTGTTCCCAGTAAGAGGCGGCTTCATTGTCCCGTTCCAGTCCTTCTTCGGGACTTCCTTCGAATACGGTGGCATACAGATCTTTCGGATCTATTTTCAGTACATCTACCAGATATTCCCATGCCCAGCCGATAGCTTCTTTCTTGAAGTAATCTCCGAAAGACCAGTTGCCCAGCATCTCGAACATAGTATGGTGGTAGGTATCATGTCCCACTTCTTCCAGGTCATTGTGCTTGCCGCTTACACGCAAACATTTTTGTGAGTCCGCAACTCTTTTGTATTTGGCCGGGTGATTGCCCAGAATAATGTCTTTGAACTGGTTCATTCCTGCATTGGTGAACATCAATGTGGGGTCATCTTTAATGACCATCGGAGCCGATGGGACAATCTGGTGTCCTTTCGACTCGAAAAAGCTTTTGAAAGAATCTCTAATTTCTTTAGCTGTCATCATGTCGCTTAATATATTGTCTTCTAGTTAATATTCTCAAAAAGGATTTGCAAAGATAATTGGTTTTATTATTTTTGTCGACAAGAATTGTGCAAAATATTGATGTGTTGTGCATTAAAAACTTCAAAAAGCAGAATTAGATGCGTAAAGTCTACTATATTTATAATCCTAAGACCCGAACTTATGACCGCATTTACCCCACAGTGAGGCAGCGCGCCTTAAGCATCTTGCGCCGTTTGTTTGTAGGAATGGGCTTGGGGGCAGGCAGTTTTATTATTTTATTATTGATCTTTGGTTCTCCGTCCGAGAAAGAGCTCCGTATAGAGAATGCTCGCTTACTGGCCCAGTATAATGTGTTGTCTCATCGTCTGGATGAGGCTATGGGGGTGATGCAGGATATCCAGCAGCGTGATGATAATTTGTATCGGGTGGTGTTGCAGGCCGATCCTGTTTCGGATGCTGTCCGTAAGGCCGGTTATGGGGGGACAAACCGCTATGAACAGTTACGGGATATGGCGAATGCCGATCTGGTTATCAATACCACTCAGAAACTGGATATGTTGAACCGGCAGCTTTATATCCAGTCCAAGTCTTTTGACGAGGTGGTGGATTTGTGTAAGAGCCATGACGAGATGCTGAAATGTATTCCGGCCATCCAGCCTGTTTCCAATAAGGATTTGAAGAAGACGGCTTCCGGTTACGGTGTCCGTATAGATCCTATTTATAAGACAACCAAGTTTCATGCGGGGATGGACTTTTCTGCTAGTCCGGGCACGCCGGTGTATGCCACCGGTGATGGTGTTGTGGTGAAGGCCGGATGGGAGACAGGTTATGGGAATACCATCGAAGTGAATCATGGCTTTGGTTATCTTACGCGCTATGCACATCTGAGTGCTTACAAGGTAAGACCGGGACAGAAGGTGGTCAGGGGTGAAGTGATTGGAGCTGTGGGAAGTACAGGTAAAAGTACCGGACCTCACTTGCACTATGAAGTGCACGTGAAAGGAAAAGTGCAGAATCCTGTGAATTATTATTTCATGGATTTGAGCGCGGAAGATTATGATAAGATGATACAGATTGCAGCCAACCACGGTAAGGTATTTGACTAGCCGTGAATTTTTAATTCTCAATTTTAATTTACCATGGCCTATAATCCTAATAAAGAACTGAAACTTTACTATTCCATAGGGGAAGTGGCAAAGATGTTTGATGTAAATGAATCCTTGTTGCGTTATTGGGAAAAGGAATTTCCTATTATTTCTCCCAAGAAGGCGGGAGGGAATGTCCGTCAGTATCGTAAAGAGGATATTGAGAATATCCGGCTGGTCTATCATCTGGTGAAAGAGAAAGGGATGACTTTACAGGGGGCCAAGCAGAAACTGAAGATGAACAGAGAAACCACTATCCGTACTGCGGAGATTTTGGACAGATTGAAACTGATACGTGAGGAATTGGTTAGTATGCGTAAAGAACTGGATTATCTGACTTAAGAATATTCACCACAGATTGCACGGATTAAAAACGAGTTGCGGATAATCGTTATGAACAATCAGTGTAGTCTGCGGTGAAATTGGTATTGGCTAATTCGGCTGGTCTTCGAACTTCTCGATACGGGTGACGGTTTTTATCTCATCTATCTTTCTTAGATTGGTAGTGATGGATTTTACATCATCCACATCGTGCACAAATAGCTGTATTCTTCCTTCAAAGATACCGTCGTTACTTTCAATATTCAACTTGTGGATATTTACATTCAATTGTTGTGAAATGACTTCTGTTACCTTATTTAACAGACCGATGTGGTCAATACCTTTTATGTAGATATTTACAGGAAAGTACAAGGATTTTCCCGTCTCCCATTGGACAGCCAACAGGCGGTTGCCGTAACTGCTCTTCAGTTTGGTAGCCAACGGGCATTGGCGTTTGTGGATGATGATACGATTATTGTCGCCTATATATCCCAAAACGTCATCTCCCGGAATAGGCTTGCAGCATTCAGCTATCACATAGTTCTTTTGGATAGCTTCGGGAGTCAGTTTCAATATTTTCTTGCTGTCTATCTTTTGTAAGGGTTCCTTCTCTTCTGTCGGTTTTTCCTTGTTTGTCTTGCTGCCTCCGAAGGCGAAAGAGATATACTTTTTCCAGTTACTGGAAGTCGGTTTGTCTTTCAGTTCGTTCTTGTCGTTTTCTCCTAGAATGATTGTTTTTAATCCGATGGCGGCAAACAATTCTTCCTGTGTTTTGATGGTATGCAGATTACAGATCTTTCGTATATTTTCGGGAGTGTACTCTACTCCTTCTCTGGAAAAGAATTCCCGTAACATTTCCTCACCGGCCTGCTGCATGCCTCGCTGTTCGCGTTTCAGTATGGCCAAAATCTTGGCTTTGGCCTTTGCGGTGGTGGCAAAGTTTATCCACGAAGGCTGTACATGCTGTGATTTGGAAGTAAGAATCTCCACCTGGTCGCCACTTTGCAGTTTGTGGCTCAAGGGCACCAGCTTGTGGTTGACTTTAGCTCCGATGCAATGGCTGCCCAAGAATGTATGGATGGAGAATGCAAAATCCAGTGCCGTACAGTTTTGCGGCATTGTTTTGATTTCACCTTTCGGAGTGAAGACAAATATTTCAGAAGCGAACAGGTTCAGTTTGATGGTATCCAGAAAGTCCATGGCATCCGGTTGCGGATCGTCCAGAATCTCCTTGATGGTACGCAGCCATTTTTCCAGTTCACCCTCGTCCTCACTGCCTCCGCCTTCTTTATATTTCCAGTGTGCGGCAAAGCCTTGTTCGGCTACGTCATTCATCCGCTCACTGCGTATCTGCACTTCTATCCATTGGCCTTTGTTACTCATCAGGGTTACGTGAAGTGCCTGATAGCCGTTGGCTTTAGGGTGGCTTACCCAGTCGCGCAAGCGGTCTGGGTGCGGTTTATAAATCTTAGATATGGATACGTATATGTTAAAGCATTCATTAAGTTCTTCTTCCGGATTTTTGGGACAGAAAATGATACGGACAGCCAGGATATCATATATTTCTTCAAATGTGATATGCTTGGTCTGCATCTTATTCCAAATGGAATAAGGGGATTTTACTCGTGCTATCAATTGATAACTGATACCCATTTTGTCCAGTTGTGCGCGGATAGGTGCTGTAAATTCACGGAATACTTCTTCGCGTTCCGCTTGTGTTTCTTGTAGCTTGGATTCTATCTGTGCATATTCTTCCGGATGCTCATATTTGAAACTGAGATCTTCCAGTTCTGTCTTTATTTTGTTTAACCCCAAGCGGTTAGCCAATGGCGCATAGATGTATAAGGTTTCTCCGGCAATTTTGTATTGCTTGTTGGGAAGCATGGAGCCAAGCGTACGCATATTATGCAGACGGTCGGCTATTTTGATGAGGATAACCCGGATATCATCACTCATGGTCAGTAGCAATTTCTTGAAATTCTCGGCTTGTGCGGAAGCCCGGTCTCCGAATATACCGCCGGATATTTTAGTCAGGCCATCTACAATCTGTGCAATTTTAGGACCAAACAGATTTTCGATGTCTTCCACAGTGTAGTCTGTATCTTCAACTACATCATGCAGTAAAGCCGAACAAATGGAAGTTGATCCCAGTCCTATTTCGGTACATACAATTTTAGCAACGGCTATGGGATGCATGATGTATGGTTCACCCGAGCGTCGTTTTACTCCTTTGTGTGCTTGTTTGGCAAAATTGAATGCCTTTGTGATGATTTCTACTTTTTTACGGTGTTTGGTCGCTAGATAACTGTCCAAAAGTTCCTGAAACCCTTGGTTTATCATTTCCTCATCCGCCTGTTCCTGAGTCTGCTTTTCATCCGTCATATCTTTGCCTCCTATAATCTATACTGCAAAAATATACAAAAAACATATTCAAGCAAGTATTTTCAGAAAATGTATAGTGTTAAATCTGTATTTTTTATCAATCATCTGATCCGCAAACTTTTTCCGGCTCTGATATTATTGCCCTTTATACCGTTTAGATTACGTAATTGACTGATGGATACGTGGTATTTGGCGGCAATTCCTCCCAATGTGTCTCCTTGTTTGATTTTATGATAAAGAGTTCCCTTGGATGAGCGGTTTCTGCTACTGGTTGTTTCTTTGATAGCTACCGTTTTTCTTTTGGTCAGATATTCATTGGGTTTATAAGCGAATACACTGTCTTGGCGGTCAATGAAAGTACTGACAAAGTTATTGGGCAAACGAAGTACACACAACTCGCTGTTACCGGGAATAATATCCTTTTTGTATTGGGGATTCAGGCTGCGAAGCTGGTCGAGGTTGATGTTGCATACTTCTGCCACTTGTTGTAAGTGGAGGTCTTTGTTTATGTGAATGGTGTCTGTAGCGTTGGGGAGCTGTGTTTCCATGGGACAGATGTCATGTTCGCAATAATAAGTCATGATGTAGTTTGCTGCAATGAAAGCAGGAACGTACCCACGGGTTTCTTTGGGCAGGTAGTTGTAGATTGTCCAATAATCTGTGGCTCCTCCGGCACGGCGTATGGCTTTGTTGATAGTGCCTGGCCCGCAGTTGTAAGCTGCCAATACCAGGTTCCAGTCTTGATAGATGTCATATAAGTCTTTCAGATAACGTGCCGCCGCCCAAGTTGATTTGACCGGGTCCCGCCTTTCGTCTATCAGACTATTGTTTTTCAGCCCGTATATTTTTCCTGTACCCAGCATAAACTGCCACAAACCGGTAGCTCCCTGGCGGGAAACTGCCACAGGATTTAAGGCAGATTCTATAACCGGCAGATATTTCAGTTCTTGAGGAAGGTCGTATAAATCAAGTGCTTCTTCAAAGATAGGCATATAAAAATTGGTTGCCGCAAGCATAAAGGATACTTTATTGCGCAGACGGACGGCATACATATCAATGAATTTGCGTACAGCCTCGTTGTAAGGCATTTCTATGATAGAGGGGATACGTGACAGACGATCCATATAGATGGAATCACTTACAACAGGGTTGGTAGAGGCCATTGTGCAGTTTTCTCCCAATGTGATGTAATTCTTAGATTGCCAGTCCCAGTAAAGACTGTCCATTTCTGACTGCATACTTTCAGGAACATCAATAATTTCTTCTTTTCCTGTAGTTTGCGAGTGAACGGTAATACTTTGGGTTTGTGCGTTGATTCCCGTTGTTCCTATAAATGTAAATAAACCAATTAAAAAGTTTTTCATGCGATTAAAATTTGAAGCTGCATTGCAGGCCTATTGTATTAGGTATCCTGCTCCGGCCATCATTAAAAATAACAGGTTGTATTTGAAGACCTAAGTCTTTGGATATATCAAAATCAGATAGTTCAGCATCCACGTATGCGTCTATGACAGATAGTATATATACACCGATAAAACAGAATATGCTTAAATCCCGATATCGGCGATAAAAATCTTTTCGTTTTTTAAAGGTATCCTCCATACCTTCCGCACTCACGCCATGAGGCAGGAAGTCTTCGTAGCTTTTGGTATTAGGGTCATCGTCCATAATATCCAGATAGGCTTGCGAATAGTCCTTGTACATTCTGTTGTTCCAGGTCAGCGCATATGCACATCCCACAAATCCTCCATATACTATCGGCAGTTTCCAATATTTACGGTTGTATATCTGTCCTCCGCCGGGAATTACCAACGCCAGCCAGATGGCACGGTTGGAGTTCGGAATAAATCGGGGTTTTGTTTCGGCAGCCATTGCTTTCTGTATGGAATCATTTTTACGGACTAAAGCGGCAGTATCAACAGGTGCTTCCATATTTTCTATCTTTTGTCGTTCTTCCAACAATTTTAGGCTGTCAATGACAAGTGAATCTTTGACTTGTATGATAGAATCTGCCTTTATACCCATACGGCGGTTGCGTGCCTTTTGGGCGTGAACATTCAGGCTTCCAGCCATCATAAGGCATAAAAGCATGAATGTAAACACTTTATATGTGGATGTTTTTCTTTTCAATGTAGTAATAACGCTTTATTCTTTCTTTTTCAGTGAATCCAGTATTTCCATGATTCGTTCCAAGTCCTCTTCGTTGTTGAACGGAATACTGATCTTGCCTTTTCCTTTGGCTGTGCATGAAAGCTGTACTTTTGAACCGAAGAATCCGCAGAGATGGCTTTGCAGCAAAGTGTATTCCTCGGATAGTTTGGAACCTTTTGGTTTGATCTTCTTCCCACCGCTGTCCACTGTCTCGCCACTGCTCAGTGCCTTGACAATTTCTTCCACTTTGCGGACAGAATAGCCTTGTGACTGTATTTCATTAAAGATACGTATTTGGGTCTTAGGATCATCTAAGGACAATAAGGCACGGGCGTGTCCCATGTCTATTTCGCGGTTTTTCAATGCTACTTGAATCTGAGCCGGAAGTTTCAGCAGACGCAGATAATTGGCGATAGTGGTACGTTTTTTTCCGACACGTTCGCTCAGCCGTTCCTGTGTCAATGCATATTGTTCCAATAAATGTTGATAAGCCAGTGCAATCTCCAATGAATTCAAATCTTCACGCTGAATATTTTCAATCAACGCCATTTCCATTACATTCTCGTCATCGGCTGTGCGGATGTATGCCGGAATAGATTTAAGTCCTGCCTGTATGGAGGCGCGGTAACGACGTTCTCCGGCTATGATCTGGTAAGAGTCTTCACTCAGTTGACGCAACGTAATGGGTTGGATGATACCAATTTCGGCAATAGAGTCAGCCAACTCCTGTAACGCCACCGGATCAAATTCACGGCGCGGTTGGTTAGGGTTGACGGATATTTTGCTCAGTTCTATCTCATTGATAGAAGATGAGCCGGCTGTCTTTACTTCTTCGGTCGAGATCAGTGCGTCAAGCCCGCGTCCTAAAGCAAATTTTTTCTGTACTGCCATTGTTTACTTACTGTTACGTGTTATAATTTCTTGTGCCAATGCCAAATGATTCTTGGCTCCGGTAGAGTCGGCATCATACAATATTGCAGGAATGCCGTGGCTGGGAGCTTCGCTCAGTTTGACGTTACGCTGTACAATTGTCTTGAATACCAATTCTTGAAAATGGCGTTTCACTTCATCATAAATCTGGTTGGCCAGACGCAGACGTGAATCGAACATTGTCAGCAGGAAGCCTTCTATTTCCAGTGAAGGATTCAGTTTCGATTTAATAATCTTAATGGTATTCAGCAATTTGCTGATGCCCTCTAATGCAAAATATTCGCATTGAACAGGGATAATTACTGAATCGGCTGCTGTCAGCGCATTGATCGTTATCAAGCCTAATGACGGGGAGCAGTCTATCAGGATATAGTCATATTCGTCCCGCATGGGGGCTAATACTTTTTTCATGATCTTCTCGCGGTCTTCCAGGTTCAACATTTCTATTTCTGCGCCAACCAGGTCGATGTGTGAAGATACAATGTCGAGTCCGTCAATGTCGGTGGTATAAATTGCTTCCCGTATATCGGCTTCGTTGATAATACATTCATAGATAGAGCATTCTACCTCTTTGATGTTCACACCCAATCCTGATGATGCGTTGGCCTGAGGGTCTGCATCAATAACCAGCACTTTTTTCTCCAGCGTTGCCAGAGAAGCTGCGAGGTTAATCGTTGTGGTAGTTTTACCTACGCCACCTTTTTGATTGGCTAAAGCAATAATTTTTCCCATATTAATCAGTTTTTCTCGCTGCGAAGTAACAAATAATAGGTGATTGTACCTATAAAAAACGGCAGACATTAGCAAAACTGTTGATAACTCATTGGTTTTGTTAATAACTCAACGGCGGCAAAGATAGAAATTTTCATTCAATTCTATTCTATTTTTAGCACTGGGTTGTAGAACATTAAGATAATTTTCTTTTCTGGCGAGGGGTAGTTCCGGCAAAGAGTTGTATCTTTACGCTCCGAGAAAAAGAGTGGAAAAATATGAAGAGAGAAAAACCGTTGATATTGCTGTCAAATGATGACGGCGTGGAAGCTAAGGGATTGAATGAGTTGATACGTGGGTTGCGTGGAGTGGGTGAAATGATCGTAATGGCGCCGGATGGTCCTCGTTCGGGAGCTTCGGGGGCGATCACTTCCGAACATCCTGTGCGGTATTACAAGGTACGTGAAGAGGAGGACTTGACTGTGTATAAATGTACGGGTACACCGGTAGATTGTGTGAAACTGGCATTGCATACAGTTGTTCCCCGTCGTCCCGATGTGGTGATAGGTGGAATAAACCACGGTGATAATTCTTCAGTGAATGTGCATTATTCCGGTACGATGGGGGTAGTGATTGAAGGGTGCCTGAAGGGGATTTCTTCTATCGGATATTCATTATGTAATCATTTTGCGGATGCTGATTTCTCTTCATCGCTGCCTTATATACGCCGTATTACTGAGCAGGTCCTGGAGCATGGCTTGCCTTTGGGTATTTGCTTGAATGTGAACTTTCCGGATACGGCTTCTTTGAAAGGGGTACGCATCTGCCGTCAGACGAATGGGGCTTGGATTAATGAATGGAAGCGTAGTCTGCATCCTCGGGGTGGAGAGTATTTCTGGCTGACCGGAGAGTTTGATAACTATGAACCGGAAGCGGAAGATTCGGACCACTGGGCATTAGGGCATGGGTATGTGGCGGTAACTCCTACCCAAATTGATGTGACCGCTTATGGGATGATGAATGAGTTGAAAAACTGGAATCTGGAAGTATGAAATACTATTTGATAGTAGGCGAGGCATCAGGCGATTTGCACGCATCTAATTTGATGTGTGCCTTGATACAGGAAGATCCGGAAGCAGAATTCCGTTTCTTTGGCGGGGACTTGATGACGGCTGTTGGTGGAACGCGGGTGAAGCATTACAAAGAACTGGCTTATATGGGTTTTATCCCGGTGTTGTTGCATTTGCGTACTATCTTTCGGAATATGAAAGAATGTAAGCAGGACATTGTTCGTTGGGCTCCTGATGTAGTGATTCTGGTGGATTATCCTGGCTTTAACCTGAAAATAGCCGAGTTTATAAAGAAGCAGACGCAAATACCTGTCTACTATTATATTTCTCCTAAAATATGGGCTTGGAAAGAGTATAGGATTAAAAATATCAAGCGGGATGTGGACGAATTGTTTTCTATCCTGCCTTTTGAGATTGAGTTTTTTGCCGGACATCAGTACCCTGTTCATTATGTGGGTAATCCTTGTGTAGATGCAGTGGATGCTTATTGTAAGAAACATCCGGATGGGTTTCCGGAATTTGTGGCGGATAATGGTTTGTCCGAAAAGCCTGTTATCGCATTGTTGGCGGGCAGCCGGAAACAGGAAATCAAAGACAACCTACCGATGATGCTGGAGGCTGCTGCTCCGTTTACCAAAGATTATCAATTGGTGTTGGCAGGGGCTCCGGGGATGGACCCTGCCTATTATGCGGGTTATATAAATCCGAATGTACCGGTTAAAATCATTTTCGGACAGACTTACAGGCTGTTGCAGCACGCGCAGGCGGCATTGGTGACTTCGGGTACTGCAACTTTGGAAACAGCTCTTTTCCGTGTTCCTCAAGTGGTGTGTTACTATACTCCGGTAGGGACGTTTATCGCTTTTCTTCGCCGGCATATTCTAAAAGTGAAATATATTTCGTTGGTTAATCTGGTAGCCGATAAGGAAGTGGTGCGTGAACTGGTAGCCGATACGATGACGGTAGATAATGTACGTTCGGAGTTGGAAGCTCTTCTATATAATAAGGTATATAGGAATAAGATGTTGGAAGAGTATGATCGTATAATTCAAATTTTAGGTCCGGCAGGAGCTTCGGAGGCAGCGGCACGCAAGATGGTGGCCTTACTGAAGAAATAAACTTTTCACGCTGTTTTTTTGTTCTTTCGGGTAAATAACCTAAACCCCGGAAAATATGAAATATTCTTTTTCATCGATGTTAGGGGCGGTACTTCTTTTTAGCGGAGTATTCGCCTTTTCAGCTTGTGGCAATGACGAAAGTTATCCCGATAGTACAGTAACTATAGCTATGGCTACAGTAGAAAAGCAACCTCAGTATGACGCTCCTTATTTTATATTGGATAATGGAGAGAAATTGTGGGTGGTACAGAATGCTGTACCTTACCGGGATTTGAAGACGGGAGAGCGTATCTTTGGAAGTTATACCTTTCTGGAAGCTGGTGAGAGTGGTTTTGCCTATGATATCCGTTTGAATGACTATGCCATGGTACCTGTTCAAGATATTATCGGACTGAATCCTGATAATATGGATAGTATAGGAAATATGAAAGTGCAGATTAAAGATATATGGTTTTCCAATGAGTATATGAATGTGCGTTTTATGCTGAATTTTCCCAATCCCCAAAGGCCTATTCTCAATCTGGTTGTCAATGAGATGATTCCTTTGGTAAATGACGGGTATGCGCATTTGGAACTCCGCTATAACAATAATGGCAGCCAAGGACGGTTGGTACCTGGTCTGGTTTCTTTCAAATTAGGAAGTTACTCACCGGAAAACAGTGAATTAAAAGGATTAAAGGTGCTGGTACGTCCTGTAGGCGGTGAAGAAAAAACATATATCTTCTCTTACCCGCTTACTGACAAGAGTACGCCTGATTTTAATCTTTTGGATCTGGCGGAATTAAAATAAAGAAACTACATACAAATAGACTACTGCTGCAGGGATAGCGAGGATTGCGCTGTCGAAACGATCGAGCATTCCACCATGTCCCGGCAAAATATTACCCGAATCTTTGATACCTAAACGGCGCTTCAATAAAGATTCCGTCAAATCACCCCATGTACCGAATATTACTACTGTTAATGCTAGTCCAATCCATACCCCGGTGGACATGAAGGGAAAGAAATGAGCCAGTATGAAGGAGGATATGATGCAGAATACACTGCCACCGATAGAACCTTCCCACGATTTTTTAGGGGAAATACGCTCGAACAGTTTGTGTTTGCCAAACAGCATCCCCGTGCAATAAGCCCCCGTATCATTCACCCAGTTAAAAATAAAAATAGATAGTGGGAGAATAGCATTGTATTGTGAAATACTCGCTGTTTCGTCCGAGTGGAAAGCCAATACATTCAACAAAGCAAATGGCAGAGCGATGTACATTTGGCTTAGCATGGCGTATGCCCAGTTGTTCAGAGGGTTTTCTTTTTTCAAATAAAGTTCGCTGACCATCAGGTAGATGAATAAAGCCAGATAAGGAATAAATATACCTGTTTGTGAAGGATCTATTCCAAAATAAAAAAAGCACAGGAAAAGAAAAAATCCGCTGAGAATACATATGCGTTTATTTACTTGTATTCCTTCTACATGATTGACCAAATTACAGAATTCATTGATAGCCAATGCGCTGATAATGGCAAATAGGATACCGAAAGAAACAGCCCCACCCACTATGCAGCCTATCAGTACTGCAACGAAAATAATTCCGGTTATGGCACGTTGTAAGAAATTGCTTTTCACGGTCGTTAGTCTTAAGTGATTCAAAAATCAAAATAGAAGATCTGTTGTTTAATCATTCTGAGTGATAATGAAGAACCCGTATCTGGATTACTACAGACTCTTTATATCATTCAGAATGACATGATTATGATTGACAGATCTTTCTACAATGTTATGCTTCTTTTTTTTCTTTTTCCTTTTCCTCAGAATCTGAAGATTTCTTCTCTTCAAAATCTTCGGTTACTTCTACTGGTTTTACTGTAGCTTCTAAAGCCATAATTTCTTCTGAACGTGAGGTCCAGGGACGTTTGCCAAAAATGCGTTCCACGTCTTCGGCGAAAATTACTTCTTTTTCAACCAACAGACGGGCCAGCTCGTTGTGACCATCTTTATGTTCGGACAATATTGCCTTTGCCCGATCATATTGTTCGTTGATCATTCTTTTCACTTCTTCGTCAATCAGTTCGGCTGTACGTTCGCTGTAAGGCTTGCTGAAAGAGTATTCATCGTTGCTGTAATAACATAAGTTGGGTAACTTTTCACTCATTCCGGCGTAAGCAATCATTCCATATGATTGTTTTGTCACACGTTCCAAATCGTTCATGGCACCGGTTGAAATATGTCCGGTGAACAGCTCTTCGGCTGCACGTCCCCCTAAAGTGGCACACATTTCATCCAGCATTTGTTCTTTGGTTGTGATCTGCCGTTCTTCGGGCAAATACCATGCGGCTCCCAATGCGCGTCCACGGGGAACAATGGTTACCTTAATCAAAGGATTGGCATGTTCCAAAAACCAAGACAGCGTAGCGTGACCGGCTTCGTGTAAAGCAATAGTACGCTTTTCTTCGGCAGTCATGATTTTGGTTTTCTTTTCCAAACCACCGATAATACGGTCTACAGCATCTAGAAAATCTTGTTTCCCAACCGCATTCTTACCATGGCGGGCGGCGATCAGTGCTGCTTCATTACATACATTGGCAATATCTGCCCCACTGAATCCCGGAGTTTGACGGGCGAGCAAATCCAGATCGACACTTTCATCCAGCTTTAAGGGCTTCAAATGTACTCCAAATACTTCTTTACGTTCGTTTAAGTCGGGTAAGTCAACATGAATCTGGCGGTCAAAACGACCAGCACGCAATAATGCTTTATCCAATATATCCGCACGGTTGGTAGCGGCCAAAATGATCACACCGCTATTTGAACCAAAACCATCCATTTCTGTCAATAATTGGTTTAATGTATTTTCGCGTTCATCATTTCCACCCATGCTTGGATTTTTGCCACGGGCACGTCCTACTGCGTCAATTTCATCAATGAATATAATACAAGGAGCTTTCTCTTTCGCCTGGCGGAACAAGTCACGTACACGGGATGCACCTACTCCAACGAACATTTCCACAAAGTCGGAACCCGAAAGCGAAAAGAAAGGTACATCTGCTTCACCGGCAACAGCTTTTGCCAGCAAAGTCTTACCGGTTCCCGGAGGGCCTACCAGTAAAGCGCCTTTAGGTATCTTACCTCCCAACTCCGTGTATTTCTGAGGTTGTTTCAGAAACTCTACAATTTCTTCCACTTCTTGTTTAGCTTCCGCTTGTCCGGCTACATCTTTAAAAGTAATCCGGTTAGTCTTGTCTCCTTTTTCGTATACCTGAGCTTTGCTTTTGCCTACGTTGAACGGATTGGCGCCTCCGGCCCCTGCTCCGCCGCTCATGCGACGCATGGCAAACATCCAGATACCGATCAATAGTAAAAACGGAGCGATATTCCAAAATAATGCGCCGAAGTAGTCGCGTTTCTTTTCATAACTGATAGATCCGGTAAAGTGACCTTCTTCCTGTGCCTTTTCCATGAATTTATCCAATGACTCCATGGAACCTATTTCTACGTTCAATGCTGGGTTACGCCCTACTTTTTTATAGTCATTTTTTAATACATCTTTAACAAATTCCGGTTTAATGTACATTTCTACCGTATTGTCATCGTATGCAATTATTTTATTGGCATATCCCTTGTTTATCATATCTTTAAACTCGGTATATGTTATTTGTTTGTCAATTCCTCCTTCTTGATTGGAAAAATAGAGGATGGCAAAACTCATGGCAATGATAACATACAGCCAACTCAAATTGAAGCGTGGCATGTTTATCTTTGGTCTATTATTGGTATTTTCACTCATTTTGATTCTGTATTGGATTAGTCTAGATCAGGAATTTGGGTCAGTTTGGCATCTGCCCATAAATGTTCCAGATTATAAAAATTTCTTGTTTCCGGCAAAAAGACATGTACCAGTACATCGCTGTAGTCCATTGCAACCCATTCTGCGTTTCTCAGTCCGTCTATTCCCGTAGGCTTGTCATCTATTTCTTTATGTACATATTCCTTGACTGAGTCAACGATAGCTATAACTTGACTTGGGGAATTACCTTGACAGATTACGAAATAGCTGCAAATGGTATCATCAATGGCGGTGAGGTCCGCTATTACAATGTTTTTACCTTTCTTTTCTTGAATGCCTTCTGTTATTTTTTTTACTAAAGTCTCTGCTTCGTTCATTATAATGTTATTAACAACTGATTATTCTAATATATGTATTTACAACAATGCACAAAGATACTTGGTTTTCTCATTCTAGCGAAAAAATGTGCATTAAATATATTCGGTTTTTGTTTTTTTTAGTTAGAGAATCTTTTTATTGTTATGTTAAGCCTAGAGTGAAGATACACGGTCAAGAAGGATAAGGAAGGCTGGAAAAGAAAGCAAATGGAGAAAAAAGAATCTTGATTAGAAAAAAAAGCTTCAAAAATTTGTGGATTAAATAAAAAAACGTATCTTTGCAGCGTCAAAATCAAAACGGGTGTTTTGATAGGAAAATTGGGATATGGTGTAATGGTAACACAACAGATTCTGGTCCTGTTTTTCCAGGTTCGAATCCTGGTATCCCAACACATAAACCACTTATTAAAGACAAAGTTCTTCTAAAATTGCAATTTTAGAAGAACTTTTTTCATTTTGGGCTAGCTATCTTAAAAATAGACCAATCAAAATTGGTGTCAACTCTCTATTTTTCCGTAAGACTCATGAAAAAAGCGGGGCAGTCCGAAAACAATGCAACGCCAATCCGGGAGTAATTCGGGGTTTTGCTTTCTCTCAATTGTTCTATTTGTCTTTTTTAGTAGGCCATGAAAACACGCAGGATGAAAAAGGTGCAAAAAATCAGTAGTACGTTAGTAAAAAAAGAGTCTAACGCATTTGCATTAAACTCTTTTTATAACTGTTTTTATTCGTCTTTCATTGATTGGTCAATCACCTCTATTTTTTTTAAGATCAATTCTAGGTCTGCCTTGAGTTTTTCCACTTTACGATTCATTTCCGTAACCAAACTGCTACCTTTTTTGGAAGAACTGGTCAAGAAGCCCAAATTGTTCTCGTATGTTTGAATTTCATTCTTCATGTTTTCGTAAGCACGAACCAGTTTTTCGCGTTCACGATAAAGGTTGCCTTCCTTACTGATGCTTGATTTAAAGTTACTTAATTTTTTCTGTGATGCGGAAAGATTCAACTTGTCAAACAACTTATCAATGACACCATGATATTGCTTGTATAATTTATCTTTCTCTTTAAACGGTACATGACCGATGCTATTCCATTCTTTCATTAATTCTCGAATGGTGTTTCCGGCATCTTCTTCCGGTGTTTCCTGTGCGTCAATTGTATTTAACTTTTCAATGATCGCCTTTTTCTGAACCATGTTTTCCTGTTCAACTGAGCGTTGTGAAGAAGTCGCCTTGTTCTTTTGCTCGAAGAAATAATCACATGCGGCAATGAATCGTTTCCATACGGCATCCGAATACTTTTTAGGTACAGGACCAATTGTTTTCCATTCCTTTTGTAATTTGCTTAGAATATCAGCAGTTGCTTTCCAGTCTGTACTTTCTTTTAGTGCTTCTGCTTTTTCACATAATGCTTTCTTCTTTTCCAGATTGCCTGCCATACTTTCCTTGATGGACTTGAAGAACTCGGCTTTGCGTTTGAAAAATTCATCACAAGCGGCACGGAAACGTTCGAATATCTTCACGTTCATTTTTTGAGGTGCGTAACCAATTGTTTTCCATTTGGCTTGCAAAGCAATGATTTCCTGAGTTTTGTTTTCCCAGTCTTGGAAGGTAGTGAACGTATCGTATTCCATTGCTTCCACAATTTCACAGATTACGGTCTTTTCATCCAAGTTACGTTGCTCTTTTTCTTTTAAGGCTTCGAAATGTTGCTGGTGACGACGGTTTACGGCTGTAGAGGCGGTTTTGAACCGGGTCCAGATATCTTCGCGCAATTCTTTTGCAACAGGACCCGTATTCCGGAATTCCTGATGTAACTTTTGTAATTGATGGAAAGCGGAAATCACATCTTCTTCATCAGCCAATTTCTCTGCGGCTTCACAAAGATGAGTCTTTATTTCAAGGTTTTTTTTAAAATCATACTCACGGAATTCGTTGTTCAACTTTATCAAGTCATAGAACTTTTCTGCATAGTGCTGATAATTTTTCCATAGTTCATTGACTTTGGCAGCCGGCACCTGTTTTATATCGTTCCATTCCTGTTGCAGTTTCTTGAATTCATTGTATGCTTTGTTGGCATCTTCGGGAGATTCGGCAAGTTCTTTCAAGCGGTCGATAATGGCGAGCTTTTTCACCAGGTTATCTTCTTTTTCTTTATCTTGTTCTGCTTGTATGGCGCTTCTTTTCTCTTTGATAGAGCTCATGATATCTTTGAAACGGTTTTCAGCATCGTCCGGTTGGGGAATAAATGCCTCAGGAGCACCTCCGCCATCAATAAATGCCTTACGGGCGGCTTCTTGCTCAGCCTTGTGCAGCTTGTAGAAGTTCTGTTTCAATAAATCCAACTCTTGTTTGTCTGCATTGCAGGCGTCTTCGTTGATTTCTTTTAAACGTTCGATGACCTCTTCTTTCGTTTGTTTAGGTACATACGTAGCGTTATTTTCTTCTGCAGTAGCGGAAGATGATACCAAAGTTTCAGATGTCTGTTCCACTGGAACTTCGGTTAAAGGGCGGATAGTTTCATTCGAGTCCATCGTATAGATTTTTAAAGTAAGCGTTTTTGTTATAACAACAATTTACAAATTAAAAGAAATAAATTAGAACTTCATACTGTTTTTCCCGATTTTTTTAGGAAAATCCTTAAAAGTGGAGAAAATAGGAGAATCAAGGGGGATAAATGCACTGCAGATTACATAGATTCATACAGATTCTCTTTTATTGTGATTCTTTGCCGGTTTCTGTGTGAATCTGTTTTTTCTCTGAATTTCAATCTATGTAATCTGTAGTGAAACGTGTCAGGATAGTAATACGGTGATGCCCATATAAAGCATCATACCTATAATGTCATTGGTGATGGATATGAACGGACCTGTAGCGATGGCCGGATCTATTTTTAGTTTTTCCAGTGTCATAGGAACCAGGGTCCCAAAGATGGAAGCGAACATGACTACTGCAAACAGGCTGAATGAAACCGAATAAGTCACGGTGGCACTTGCCCCGAAACGGATGAAATTATAGATATATACCAGCATAGAAATAATAGTAGCATTGATTACGGCCACTACAGATTCCTTTACTATTTGTTTCCAGGTGTTTTGGGCATCCAGCGAGCTGTTTGCCAGTCCTTGTACGATAAGTGCCGAGGACTGTGTTCCTACGTTACCGCCTGTTCCGCCGATAAGGGGGATATAGAGGGCCATTTCGGGATGTGCGGCAAAAGTACTGTCAAAGTTGCCCAGAATCATGGAGTTGCCTATTCCGCCTATCATGCCGATGAGCAGCCAGGGCAGACGGGCTGTAGTCTGGCGGAATACATTATCGTCTGTTTCCACGTCTTGTGACAAACCTGATGCCAGCTGGTAGTCGCGTTCAGCCTGTTCACGTACTTCGTCCATCACATCGTCTACCGTAATCCGTCCTACCAGGCGTCCGATACTGTCCACTACCGGAACGGCGACCAGGTCATATTTTTCAATGGTTTGTACCACTTCGTCTATAGGGGTATCTACATGGACGGATATCGGTTCTTTCCTCATCACGTGCTTCACTTTGGATACGGAAGGGCTGGTGATCATTTTCTTCAACGGGAACACACCGCGCAGCCGCTGGTCATCGTCTACTACATATACATAATAGATTTCGTCCATATCTTCCGCCTGGATGCGCATTTCCTTCAGACATTCGGGCATACTCCAGTTTTCGTTTACGATTACCATTTCGGTACCCATCAATCCACCGGCAGTGTCTTCGTCATATTTCAACAAATCGACAATGTCTCCGGCTTGTTCTATGTCTTCAATGTGTGAGAGGACTTCTTCTTGTTTGTCCTCGTCCATTTCACGGATAATGTCCACGGCATCATCCGAATCCATGTAGTCAACGAACCGTTTGGCGATTGTTTCAGAGGGAAGGATTTCCAGGAATTCCTTACGGGCGTCTTCGTCCATTTCGATAAGGACGTCGGCGGCAGTCTCATTGTCCAGTAACAGGTATATGAACCGTGCTTCTTCCGCATCCAGTTCATTGCACAGCTCTGCTATGTCGGCAGGATGTAGACCGGCAAGCAAGTCCTTAAGTTGCTCTGAGTCTTTTTGCTCGATCAGCTGCTCTACTTTTTCTAATTCCTCTTTATTCATCCTACTCTTCCGTTAATATAATAAATAGGTGTTATTCTTTCTTGTTTGTTCCTTTCCGGGCGATATCGTTACTGTAAACTATATCCGTTTTATTTTTCAGTGCCGCTTCCACTCTGTTAGTCAGTTCGATAAATTCTGATACAGACAACTGTTCCGGGCGTTTGTTGAAAATCAGGTCTGCGCTCAATGGATTCTCTTTGTCTAAAATGGAAGAAATAGAATTTCTCAAAGTTTTACGCCGTTGGTTGAATGTTGTTTTTACAATGAGCTTGAACAATTTTTCATTGCATCCCAGTTCCGTCGTTTCATTGCGTGTCATACGGATGACCGCACTTTTCACCTTGGGAGGCGGATTGAATACATGTTCGTGTACGGTGAACAGGTATTCTACTTTGTACCAGGCTTGTATCAGGATACTGAGAATGCCGTATGTCTTGCTTCCGGGACCGGCGGCAATGCGTTCGGCCACTTCTTTTTGGATCATTCCGGTACAACAGGGTATCAGGTCTTTGTAATCCAGCATTTTAAAGAATATCTGGCTGGATATATTATAAGGGTAGTTGCCGGTCAGAACAAAAGGTTTCCCGTCAAATAATTTTTCGAGGTTCAGTTTCAAAAAGTCGTCTTCAATGATATTATCTTCCAAGGCAGGAAAGTTCTCACGGAGATAGGTTACAGATTCATAGTCCAGTTCCACCACTTTTACCGCACGGTTTTTCTGCATAATAAACTGGGTTAGTACCCCCATCCCCGGTCCTACTTCCAAAATTGGCAAGTCAGGGCACACATCTACTGTATCGGCTATATCTTTTGCAATACTGAGATCTTTCAAGAAGTGTTGTCCTAGAAATTTTTTTGGCTTTACTAATCCCATTCCGTTATTTTTCTATCGTTTATAAATAGGTTTATTTCGCTAAGATAGTATCTTTGCATCGTGCAAAGGTAAACATTCTAAATTAATATACACAGATTTTGGAACGAACTCGATTAAAAAAGATTATAAATAAAGGTTTGCAGATTGCATTTCCGTTATTTTTGGGGGCTGCAATACTGATATGGATGTATCACGGATTCAATTTTTCCCGGGTATGGGAGGTCTTGGATGGAGGAATGAATTATTGGTGGATGTTAGTGTCATTAGTGTTTGGCGTGTTTAGTCATATTTTTCGTGGCTGGCGGTGGAAGCTTACGCTGGCTCCGTTGGGCGAGTATCCCAAAACATCCGATTGTGTGTATGCCATCTTTGTGTCTTATGCCGCCAACTTGGTTGTTCCCCGTGTAGGTGAGATTTCCCGTTGCGGGGTGTTGGCTAAATATGATGGTACATCTTTTTCCAAATCGCTGGGTACGGTGGTTGCGGAACGGTTGATTGATACGCTGTGTGTGTCGTTGATTACAGGGGTAACTCTTATAATGCAGGCAAGAGTGTTCGATACTTTTTTTAAAGAAACCGGCACGGATACCACGGTTTTGGCACAGGTCTTTACTTCGGGGCATTTCTATATTACTATCATCTGTGTGTTGGCTGTATTGGTACTGGCCTTTTTTCTGATCAGGAATGTGACGGTCTTTGCCAAAGTGAAAGGCATTCTCCATAATGTGTGGGTGGGTGTGCTGTCTTTGCGTCATGTAAAGCGGATGCCTCTGTTCATTCTTTATACCGTTGGCATTTGGACTTGCTATTTCCTGCAATTCTATGTTTCCTTCTTTTGTTTCGATTTTTCTGATGATTTAGGTGTGATGGCAGGATTGGTGATGTTTGCCGTAGGTAGCATTGCGGTAGTGGTTCCGACTCCTAATGGGGCGGGTCCGTGGCATTTTGCTGTCATAACGATGATGATGCTCTATGGAGTAGGAAAAGAAGATGCGGGAATTTTTGCCTTATTAGTGCATGGAATACAAACTTTTTTATTAATTTTGTTGGGTATATATGGATTAGCGGCTTTGCCGTTCACAAATAAAACTAAGAAGTTATGAGTACAATTCTCTCTCTCGCTCCGCAGAATGTGTGGAAGCATTTCTATTCATTGACTCAGGTTCCCCGTCCTTCGGGCTACTTGAAGAAGGTTCAAGAGTTCTTGCTGAACTTTGGAAAAAGTGTAGGCGTAGAGTCATTCCAGGATGAAGCCGGTAATATCATTTATCGCAAGCCTGCCACTCCGGGGATGGAAAACCGCAAGAAGGTGATTCTTCAGGCACACATGGACATGGTTCCTCAGAAGAATAACGATACAGTGCATGATTTTGAAAATGATCCTATCGAAACTTACATTGACGGAGATTGGGTGAAAGCTAAAGGCACGACTTTGGGAGCTGATGATGGTATGGGTGTTGCCGCTATCATGGCTATCATGGAAGATAAAACGCTGAAACATGGTCCGTTGGAGGCACTGATTACTGCCGACGAGGAAACAGGTATGTTTGGTGCGTTCGGCTTAAAGCCGGGAACGGTAGACGGTGATATTCTGTTGAATCTGGATTCGGAAGAAGAAGGAGAATTGTATATCGGTTGTGCAGGCGGAGAAGACCTGACAGCTGTGTTGGAATATAAAGAAGTGGAAACAGATCCGGCTGACATCGCTTTGAAAGTTACCTTGAAAGGGCTGCGCGGTGGTCATTCCGGATTGGAAATCAATGAAGGACGTGCCAATGCTAACAAGCTGATGGCTCGTTTCATGAATCAGGTGATAACTTACGATGAGGCTTGCCTGGTTTCCTGGCAAGGTGGCAATATGCGTAACGCGATTCCTCGTGAATGTGAAGTCGTTATTACAGTGCCGGCTGATGAAGAAGCGGACGTACTGGACTATGTGAAGGAGTGCGAAGAATTGTGGAATGAAGAGTATCATGTACACGAAACTCCGATCAGCTTCAAGGCAGAACGTGTGGAATTGCCGAAGATGATGGTTCCCGATGAAATCAAAGATAATCTGGTGGATGCCATTTATGCTTGTCAAAATGGGGTAATGCGTATGATTCCTACTATCCCCGATACTGTAGAAACCTCTTCTAATCTGGCTATTGTTTCTATAGGCGGTGGTAAGGCGGAGATTAAGATATTGGCCCGTAGCTCGCGTGACTCGATGAAGGATTATCTGAATACTGCATTGGAAAGCTGTTTCTCTATGGCAGGCATGGAAGTGACCCGTTCAGGTGGTTATTCAGGCTGGGAGCCCAATGTGGATTCTCCTATTCTGAAAGCGATGAAGGAGTCTTATCAGGCACAATTCGGTAAAGAACCTGCTGTGAAAGTGATTCATGCCGGTTTGGAATGCGGTATCATCGGTGCGGTAGTTCCCGGCTTGGATATGATTTCTTTCGGCCCTACCTTGCGTTCTCCTCACTCACCGGATGAACGCTGCTTTATTCCTTCTGTAGGTAAGTTCTATGATTTCGTAGTAGCTACGTTGGAAAATACGCCGGTAAAAGAATAGTCTTTAAGATCTTATAAAGATTTCGGGCGCGGATGATAGGGATTTCGTCCGCGCCTTTCTATTAATTAATATTCCACTTTGTCACTTTTCTCTGCCCATTGTTGGAATGCCTTTATTGCCTCTTCCGCCAAAAGAATTTCGGAGGGCAGCTTGCGTGCCGAAGGTTTCAGGCTTAACTCATCATAGATAAAAGAGTCATCAAAACCTATATTCTTGGCATCCGTCTTGTTGTTTGCATAATACATTTTATCCAGTCGTGCCCAGTAAATGGCTCCCAGGCACATGGGACACGGCTCACACGAAGTATAAATTTCACACCCACTCAGGTTGAATGTTCCCAGTTTGGTTGCCGCCGCACGGATGGCGCTGACTTCCGCATGGGCGGTAGGGTCGCATTGAGAAGTGACGCGATTGACTCCGGTCGCAATGATTTCACCATCTTTGGCAATTACAGCTCCAAAGGGTCCGCCACCGTTTGCCACGTTCTCTATAGAAAGCTCAATGGCTTTCCGCATTAATTCTTCTTTCTTCATAGTGGTTCTATTTCTTTTTGTACAGAGCAAATATACAATATTTCCGGCTATATACTGCGGGAGTGGGCTTATTTTATTCGGAAGTTGCCGCTTCATGTGTACACTTGTCGGTTTCTGCTACCATTGAGGTGATTATCAGTGCCTCCGGGGACATTGCCCTGTTTTTTGTTTCAGAAGCTTCAGCCTCTCCGCAAAAGCCCGTCAATAGGGCGAAGCGGCTAAAGGATTGCCTTTGGAAATTTCTTCAGCCCGATTATGGAAGCTTCAGTTTTTGGCTGTTCGGGATGTGTCTCTGTGTAAGTTCATTTTTTTTAGTGCTTTTATGCCTGTTGGAAATGATGTTACTATTAGGAAGAGTTTGCTTTGTGCCGTAATGGCTTTATTGCTTCACCTTAGTGAAGCAGCCGTTTCACACAGGTGACAACGGATTTTCACCAGAGTGGGATGGCGTGTTTACCTAGGTGATGGACGGAAAATACAAACTTATCCTGATGAAAGAGAATATGTTTCCGGTTGTGTCAGTTTGCTTATTTAGGGGTGCGATACGGTGACAAGTGCCTGGATATAGGACTTTTGAAGCATTGGGGAACCAGTCTGTGCGGAGTATGCATACTCCCAAAGGGTGCGGCTGAAGGATTTTTCTTCGGGCTGAAGCATTTTCTGGTGTAATTCTTCAGCCGGAATGCCCACTGGCAAAGGGTTTGCGGAGAGGCTGAAGCTTTTGAAGGAATTTTCCTTTCCTTTTTTCTTGTATCACAAATTTGCTGAATACTCCTGGTTTTCCGTAATGCGTCGGCCTGGGCTAATACTTTGCACCCTTTCGGGTATATTATACGAAAGAAACTAATAAATTATACCCATTAGGGTGTAATTATCGCTGGTTTTGCTATATTTGTACCCTAAAGGGTGTAATTATGAGTGATTCATTGTCATTGTTTGTAAAAGAAATGCGTAAGCGGTTCGGACTTACGCAAGTAGATTTGGCAGCTAAGGCGGGAGTGGGACTTCGCTTTGTGCGCGAGTTGGAGCAAGGAAAGCAGACTTTACGGATAGACAAGGTAAACCAGGTGCTTGCCCTCTTCGGGCATGAAGTAGGGGCTGTGCCTGCAGGAAAGGAGCATAGCGTATGAGAAGGGGTAAAATATACCTGAATGATATCTATGCGGGGACGCTGACGGAAGACGAAAATGGTTTCACCTTTGTCTATGATGCCGGGTTCTTGCGTTCCGACAAGGCGGAAGCCGTCAGTCTGACACTGCCACTGACGGACAAACCCTATCACGACACCGTCTTGTTCCCGTTCTTTGACGGCCTGATACCCGAAGGATGGTTGCTGAACATTGCCGAAAACAGTTGGAAGATAAACCGGCGCGACCGTATGTCGCTGTTGCTGGCCTGTTGCAAGGATTGTATCGGGGCAGTAAGTGTAGTAGAGGATGAACCTGATAAACCGGAAACATGATGGAAAGGTGTTTGTATTGTTATAAGGAACTGAAGGAAGGACAGGTGGACTATCATCCGGCTTGTGCCCGGAAACTTTTCGGTACTCGTCAGGCGCCTCAATTGCCTTACGTGCGGAGTGAAATAGGTGAACTGGCCAAACAGGTAGTGAGGGCACAGACTACGCTGACGGGCGTGCAGGCCAAATTGTCGCTCGATGTGAATCCCGGCGGAAAGAACGAGCCGGACCGTTTTACCATCGTGGGCTTGTGGGGAAAGTTCATTTTGAAGCCCCAGACTGATTTTTACCGGGCATTACCTGAGCTGGAGGATTTGACCATGCACATGGCGGAAGCAGCCAAAATAGCGGTGGTTCCCCACGGGTTGGTGCGTTTTGCCGATGGCGAATTGGGATACATCACCCGGCGCATAGACCGTCGCCCGGATGGTGGAAAGATTGCCATGGAGGACATGTGCCAGTTGACGGAACGTCTCACCGAATACAAATATAAGGGCTCGTATGAGCAGATAGCCAAGACTATCAAGAAGTATTCTGCAGTGCCGCAGCTTGATTTGGTGAATTTCTGGGAAGTGGTGGTGTTCTCGTGGATTGTGGGAAACTCGGATATGCACTTGAAGAACTTTTCATTGTATGACACGGGGATGGGCTATAGTCTGACGCCTGCATACGATTTGCTGTCCACGGTTATTGTCATGCCCGAGGATACGGAGGAACTGGCATTGACTCTTAATGGGAAAAAAAGGAAAATATGGAGAAGCGATTTCGAGAAGTCGATAATCGCATCGGGGGTCAGTGGCAAGGTAATAGAGAACATCGCCCGGAAATTCCGACGTTCCATCATTAAATGGATGGAACTGATAGATGTTTCCTTCCTGCCCGAAGACATGAAGAAACCCTATAAAAGACTGGTGTTGCAACGTCTGCTTTGGCTGCGCTGAAAGATCTTTCCTTTTCTGTTTTAGTTATTTTAATTAAAACGTATGCAGTCTTTAAACATCTATTTCGTTTCTTTGTTACAGAAGACTTAGTATGAACTAAAAGATTGTAGATATGAAAATTCGTTATTTATCTTTGATAGTGTTACTGGTAATGAGCGTATTTGCTCCTATACAGGCACAAACCTATGACAATTTGTGGAAAGAACTGGAGGTGTTGGAACGAAAGGATCTGCCCCAATCGGTCATTTCCAAAGCAATGAAAATCTACGATAAAGCAAAAGTGGAACAGAATGTACCGCAAATGATGAAAGCCTATCTCACTGCCATGCAGTACCGTTCCCTTTTAACTCCCGATAGCTTGAAGGTAGATATGAATGGTTTGGAACAATGGGCTTCCCAAACCGGCAGTGTGGAAGACAAAGCTATATTGTATTCCATTCTGGGTGAAATGGCCATGTCTGCCGACGTAAAAAAGGGATTGGGCTATTTGCAGGCCTCTCTCAAGGATAAAGACCGGTTATTGCTTGTCCCGGTCGAGAAATTGAGATCTATGGTGAGAGTGGGAGAGGCTAGTAAACGGTATTTTCGTGATAATCTGTACAACTTGTTGGCACGTCGTGCCATACAAATCATGCAGCAGTACAGGTGGCAGGCGGCTGCTAAAGCAAATCAGACAAACAGTCTGCCTGCGGATATGACGGATATGGATAAGTTTGTTACTTATCAGTTTGTTCCTGTCTCTGATTGTGACTTGACAGCAGCTGTCATGCAGGCTTATCAGTCCTTGCTGAAAGCATATGATACGGAAACGGAGCGCGAGGGTTGGTTGCTGACCGCTGTGGATGCATTGAATTACCTGTACCGCAATTTTTCCGGAAACTTCTCGAATGACGTATGCCAACAGGAACTCCGGAAGTGGATTCATACTTATCCGGCTGTGAAAACAGTCCCTGAAGCTTATCTGGCTTTGGCACAATTCCTACAGTATCAAAATAATCAGGTAGAGCGCTTGCGGATAGTTCGTGAAGGAATAGCCGGATACCCCCGTTACGAAGGTATCAACCAACTGAAGAATATAGAAAAGGAAATTCTGAATGCAAGCCTTTCACTGGAAATAGCTACGGCTTATCCTGGTGAACAGCAGTCGGTGAAAGTAAATTATAAAAACCTTACCGGCATCACTTTGCAGTTATATAAGGTGAATTTACCCGTTACCTCTGCCGTATTGCAGAACAGAACCACCCATTTTGAAAGTAAATATGCCCGTTTGCAACGCGAGGAGCATTTTTCTTTGAAACCTACTACAGATTATTTGAATATCGATACCACCCTGACCATACAGGCTCCTCAAGCGGGAATTTATTTCTTAAAGGCAGTGCCCGATGGGAAGAAGGGCGTTTCGGACGGAACATTAATGAATGTCACCGCTTTAAAGACCATTTATCGTCCTCTGCCGGATGGTACGTTGGAACTGGTGGTGGTAGATGCAGTGAGCGGACAGCCTGTTTCTGAGGCGGAAGTAACCATTTATACGGAGAAGGGAGGAGGCTATTCTCCTCAACAGACCTATCAGGCGGATAAACAGGGTACTTTGAAACTGGATTTCCTGAATAGTAACAAATACTGGTATAATGCACATACGGCGACTGATAATGCGATGCCCATCTTGAATCTTTGGAAAAACGATTATTACTATAAAGAGAGCAAGAAAAAAGAAGTTTTGCAATTATTTACCGACCGATCCATTTACCGTCCCGGTCAAACCGTATATGTATCCGGCTTGGCTTATGAAATGGAAAAGGATTCTACGCGTGTGCTTGCGGATAAAAAATATACGGTATCCCTATATGATGCGAATAATAATGAAACAGGAAAAGTAGAAGTATGGACGAATGGTTTTGGTTCGTTCAGCGGACAATTTGTTTTGCCCTCTCCTTGCCTGACCGGTTATTTTAGCTTGCGTGCGGCCGATACTTCTGTCAGTTTTAAGGTAGAAGAATATAAACGTCCCACCTTTGATGTCACGTTTGAACCCGTGAAAGTGGAGTATCAAGTGGGTGACTCTATAGAAGTGGCGGGTATGGCAAAGACTTTTGCCGGTGCGCCTGTGCAGAATGCCAGGGTACACTATAATATATCCCGTTCCTATGCTTGGTTCTGGCGGTTTATGGGCAGAGGTTCAGCCCGTTGGGAGGGAGAGGCAATGACCGATGCGGATGGTAAGTTCACCGTTCCGGTGCATTTTGAAATAGACTCGGACAGGAGAGAATCTCCGTTGTGGTATTATACGTACAACATACAGGCGGATGTGACGGATGGTGCAGGTGAGACACAGCAAGCTAATTTGTCATTGCCTTTAGGAAGCACTTCAATGGTGCTGAATATGGATAATCTGCCCGATAATTTGGTTAAAGAAAAGAAGTTGGAAATAAAACTGACAGCCATGAATCTTTCGGGTGAGCCGGTAGATACTCTGGTTACTTATCAGGTAGTCGAGATGGAGAAGCAGAAAGACGGTCAGGAAAAAGAAGGCAGAAAGGTATTGACCGGTACGGTGGAAGCTAACAAGAGTTTTATTCCTGAGGCTATTTATGCCCTGCCTTCCGGTAATTATCGTTTGAAGCTTTCGGCTAAGGATACACAAGGCAGAGAGTGTACGGCATCTAAGAATTTCCTTTTGTTCTCATTGAACGACAAGCGTCCGCCTTTCGTGATAACGGATTGGTTCTATCAGGATGGTCTGGAATTTGATGCAGCATCTCCAGCTACTATATATATAGGTAGCAGCGAAAAGAATGTCTATCTGCTTTATGATGTGTTTGCAGGCAATAAGCGCTTGGAAAGCAAACGTATACAGCTTTCGGACTCGGTAATCAGTTTTCGCTTCCCTTATAAGAAGGAATATGGTGACGGCATTCTGGTAAGTATGGCATTTGTGAAAGACGGCAGACTTTACAGTCATAATGCACGGATTATGAAACCGGCCCCTGAGAAGAAGTTGCAGCTGAAATGGACTACGTTCCGTGACAAACTCCGTCCGGGACAGCAAGAGGAATGGAAACTGACGGTACTTTATCCGGATGGACGTCCGGCTGAGGCTGAAATGCTGGCTACCATGTATGATGCTTCTCTGGATAAAATCTATAGTGCACATAAGCTGGACTTTGGAGTGGACTTTCATTGTGTGGTTCCTTTGACTTATTGGAATACATCCTATATGCGGAATGCTTATTTGTATGTTGATTTCCCGTTGAAGAGGTTCCGTGCGGTTCCTTTGGAATATAGTGAATTGATCATTCCATCTACAGGAAGAATGGAGGCTGTGGTGGTAGGTTACGGAGGCGGCAGTCCTCGTGCCACTCTTACAGGAGCTTTGAAGATTAGAGGCAGGAGTGCCGCAAATGCTGTGATGAACCAGGAGGCTGTTACTGATATGGTGCTCCAGGAAGAAATGGTAGAGACGTCTGCACAGGAAAAGGCAGAAATGGGTAGTTCTGAAGAACTGGCAGAAACAGGTGATATACAGATACGTGAAAACTTTGCGGAAACGGCATTCTTTTATCCACAGCTCCGCACCAATGAAACAGGTGAAGTCAGTATTTCCTTTGTATTGCCCGAGAGCCTTACCCGATGGAAGTTTATGGGCTTGGCACATACCCAGAATGTGGATTATGGAAAAATAGAAGCTACCGCTACTGCCAGCAAGGAGTTTATGCTTCAACCTAATATGCCCCGTTTTGTCCGCGTGGGAGATAAAGCGAATATTGCCGCTTCACTGATGAATCTGTCGGACAAGGGGGTGAAAGGGACTGTCCGCATGGAATTGTTTAATCCGGAAACAGAAAAGGTATTCTATTCACAAAAACAGAAGTTCGATATGAAGGGAGGAGAAACCGGGCATGTGAACTTTGCTTTTGAAGTGAGTGACAAATATGCGGTAATGGCATGCCGGATGGTAGCGGATGGAGATACCTTCAGTGATGGAGAACAGCGTTACATTCCCGTTCTGACAGACAAACAGTGGGTGACGGAAACCGTTCCTCTGAACGTGAATGGGGAAGGTGTGCATACTTTCTCTTTGGAAAATCTGTTTAACAAGCATAGCAAAACGGCTTCTGAACAACGGTTGACCGTAGAATTTACTGCCCATCCGGCTTGGTATGCCGTGCAGGCTTTGCCTGTAGTGGCTAATCCTCAGAATGAAGATGCTCTTTCCTGGGCTACCGCTTATTATGCCCATTCATTGGCTGCATGTATAGTCAAAGAAAATCCCCGTATCAAGCAAGTCTTTGATAGCTGGAAGGCTCAAGGTGGTACAAAGGAGACTTTTATGAGCAATCTGCAAAAGAATCAGGAACTGAAAAATATCCTGCTGGCTGAAACTCCCTGGCTGACAGAAGCTACCAATGAAGCCGAACAAAAACAGCGTATCGCCACTTTGTTTGACCTGAATACAATGAACAGCGGACTGGCAGTTTCTGTAGAGAAACTGAGAGAATTGCAAAATGGAGATGGCGCATGGAGTTGGTATAAAGGTATGCAAGGCAGCCGCTATGTAACCACTCAGGTAATGGAAATGCTTGTCCGGCTGAATGCATTGACTCCTCAGGATGCTGACAGCCGGATGCAGCCTATGATTCAAAAAGGGTTCGAGTATTTAGGCAAGCAGGCTGCCGAAGAGTATAAGTCTATGAAAGAAGCTGAAAAGAAAGGGGCTGTCGGTATCCGTCCGTCAGAACAGGTTCTCAGGTATTTGTATATCTGCGCTTTGGATGGCAAGGCTCCGGTTGATGAAAAGGTGAACCGGTATTTCATAGACAAGTTGTCCGGTGAGGGAAAAGAACTGACGATTTATGGAAAGGCGTTGGGAGCTATCATCTTGCAGCAAGCCGGTAAGGTGGCAGAGGCCAAGTTGTTTATGCAGTCATTGATGGAGTATTCTGTTGTGACGGATGAAATGGGGCGTTACTTTGATACTCCTAAAGCCCGATATTCATGGTTCAGTTATAAAATTCCGACTGAAGTGGCTGCTATGGAAGCTATACAGCGTATAACAAAAGATACGAAAGCTATTGATGAAATGAAACGCTGGCTGTTGAAGCAGAAACAGACACAGACTTGGGAAACGCCGATAGCTACGGCTGATGCGGTGTATGTATTGATGGCTACAGGAACTTCGGATTTATTGGCAAATACAGGAGGAGTAGAGATTACTTTAGGTAAAGAAGTGATCCGGACTCCGGCAGATGAAGCCATCGGTTATATCAAGAAGACGATGTCCGGTGATGTGATGAATATCAAGAAAATAAGGGTGGATAAAGAAGGAGCCGGAATGGGTTGGGGAGCCGTTTATGCCCAATATCTGGAAAGTATGGATCAAATTAGCGGGCAGGGAAACGGATTGTCTGTCAGCCGTCAATTATATAAAGGGGATGAGGCTTTGAATGAATCAGCTCCGTTAAAGGTTGGCGATAAGATTACCGTTCGCCTGACTGTAAAGGCTGACCGTGATATGGATTTTGTTCAGATCAAGGATGACCGTGCAGCTTGTATGGAACCGTTACAGGCAGTTTCGGGATTTCGTTGGAGCAACGGGCTGGGATATTATCAGGCTACCAAAGATGCTTCGACCCAGTTCTTTATCGATCAGATGAGAAAAGGAACTTATGTGATAGAGTATCAGGTGTATGTGAACCGGACAGGAGAATATCAGGCTGGAATTGCAACTGTTCAGTCTGCTTATGCTCCGGAATTCGGAGGGCATACGGGAGGATATCGGGTGATGGTGGAATAGAGAAGCAGGATGTCTGGAATTAGTTGTGTGATTTCATAAAAAGTAAGTTAGCTTGCTAACTTACTTTTTTTCTTATGCTTCTGCCGTCCACCCATTCTAATCTTATTTCAAAACCATCTTCAGCCGTGCCATAAAAATAGCGGCCTGAAACGGATGGATATTCAATTATAAATGTATAACCATCTGAATAATATAGATATAACCAACCGTTTTGAATTTCCCAGTCAAACTTATATACCCTATAAAGTTCATCATCATAGTAACAGCGTTCTTCCGTACCTACACCATGATCCGGGAAAGCACCTGAGGTGAATGTAATATAACTGTAAAGCCGTTCTCCGTATGGGTCCTCAAATCCCATTTCGCCCCACCAAGTCTTACCGTATAATCCTGAAATATCAAATCCTCTTTCTTCATCGCTTTCACATGAAGAAAAACTTATCATTGTAATCAATGCAATGGCAATGAACCAGTAATGTTTTACTATTTTCATAATTTATCTGATTTTTAATGCGGGACAAAGATAAAGGTTATTCATAAGATAAAATAAATTATAGGCTGAAAAAATGGGTAAAGGATGTTTTTTGTCTATCTTTGCTATCTAAAAAGCATAAAATAATTGTATGAAACATATTATACTGATAGTAAGTTTGTTAATGGGAGTGACTTTGGGAGTACAGGCACAACCCAAAGCATTATTTGATAAGACAACGCATGAATTTGGAACTATTTTATGGAAAAATCCGGTGACGGCTACCTTTAAAATCACTAATAAAGGAGATAAACCTTTAGTGATATCTAATGTGACAACTTCTTGTGGCTGCACGGTTGCTGATTGGACCAAAGAACCGATTGCCCCGGGAAAGACCGGGAGTGTCAGTTCTACTTTTGACGCCAAAGCCATCGGACGTTTTCAGAAGAGCGTAGGCATTTATTGCAATGCCTCCAATAAACCTATCTATCTGGCTATTCGGGGAGAAGTGACTGCCGATCCTAAAAACTATACTTTCACTCATCCTTTTCAGATTGGAGCTATCCGTTTGAATAAGGAGGAAATAGAATTTGAAGATGCTAATAAAGGGGATAAACCAACTATGGAACTGTTGGTTGCCAATACGTCAGATAGGTTATACACCCCTGTGTTGATGCATTTGCCTCCTTACCTCAGTGCTGTTGCCATTCCGGAAAAACTGGGAAGAGGACGTACAGGTAAAATCAAGATAACTCTTGATACGGAAAAGTTACCTAAACTGGGTTTGACAACGGCGTCTGTTTATCTTTCCCGTTTCCTGGGAGATAAGGTGGGAGAAGAAAATGAAATTCCGGTTTCTGCCGTATTGTTGCCGGATTTCTCACATATCAGTCAGCAGGAACGCTTGAATCCGCCTGCCATTCATCTTTCTGCCGAAGAGTTGCAGATGGGAGAACTGGAAAGTGATGAAAAGAAAGCACATACGATTATTATTAAAAATGTAGGAAAATCTAATCTGGAAATTCGTGATTTGCAGGTGTTCAATTCTGCTTTGGGGGTCCAGTTGAAGAAACGTGTCTTGAAACCGGGTGCGTCTACCAAGTTGAAGATTACTGCTTTCGGTCAAAATTTGAAGAAAGTAAAGGGTACTCCGCGTGTCCTGATGATAACCAATGATCCTAACAATCCGAAGATAATTATTAAAGTAAAAGTAACCTCAAAAAAATAGCTATGGAACATCCTGAAAATAGTGAAGAATATAAGGGATTGACAGTGAACAAAGGTATTGAGCAACCATCTATTGTGAATCCTTATTTGAAACTACGTAAAAAACCTCGTCGTCGTGAGTTTTCCGTAGGTGAATATGCAGAAGGCATCGTAAAAGGTGATGTGACCGTATTGAGTCAGGCGGTTACTTTAGTGGAGAGTGTAAAACCGGAACATCAGGCTATTGCCCAGGAAGTGATAGAGAAGTGTCTGCCTTATTCCGGAAATTCTATGCGAATCGGTATCAGTGGTGTGCCCGGTGCCGGCAAGAGTACATCTATTGATGTATTTGGATTGCATGTGCTTGAGAAGGGAGGAAAATTAGCTGTTTTAGCTATTGATCCCAGTAGTGAGCGTTCTAAAGGCAGTATTTTGGGAGATAAGACCCGCATGGAGAAACTATCTGTCCATCCGAAGTCTTTTATACGGCCTAGTCCGTCAGCAGGTTCGTTGGGAGGAGTAGCTCGTAAGACTCGTGAAACGATCATACTTTGTGAGGCGGCGGGCTTTGATAAGATTTTTGTTGAAACGGTTGGAGTAGGGCAGAGCGAAACAGCAGTGCATTCTATGGTGGATTTCTTTTTGCTGATCCAACTGGCCGGTACTGGTGATGAATTGCAGGGGATTAAGAGAGGTATCATGGAAATGGCGGATGGAATCGTTATCAATAAAGCTGACGGCAGCAATATTGAGAAAGCAAAACTGGCTGCCAGTCATTTCCGTAATGCTTTACATTTGTTTCCTGCTCCTGATTCGGGCTGGAGTCCTAAAGTAATGACGTATTCCGGCTTTTATGGTATTGGAATTAAAGAAATCTGGGATATGATCTATGAATACTTCGCTTTTGTGAAAGCGAATGGGTATTTTGAATATCGCAGAAATGAACAGGCTAAGTATTGGATGTATGAGTCTATCAACGAGCATTTGCGTGATAGTTTCTATAATAATGAAAAGATAATTTCTATGTTGGCTGCAAAAGAGGAAGAGGTGCTGAATGGCAAACTGACTTCGTTTGTTGCTGCCAAAAAGTTATTGGATGCTTATTTCTCAACCTTGAAATAAGGTTTTCCTACTACTACAGGTAACATAAAAAACGCAGATTTAATGAATAATTATAATCTGCGTTTTTTGTGTACCTGTGGTGGATAAAAATTAGATAGAAAGTTCATGAAGTACGTTCACCAATTCTCTGTCTATAGGCTTGTCGTTCTTTATAGCTTTAGCGAAAGGTACATAAACAATCTTATCATCATCAATACCAATCATTACATTACGTTGTCCTTCCAATAGTGCTTGGATGCTAGCCACTCCCATACGGCTGGCAATAATTCGGTCATGCGCTGTGGGGCGTCCGCCACGTTGCAAATGTCCTAATATCGTTACACGCACATCGTATTGCGGATATTCGTTCTTCACACGTTCGGCATAGTGCATTGCACCCCCGGTCAGTTCGCTTTCGGCTACTAATACGATACTACTGCTCTTGGATTTGCGGAAACCATGTTCGATGAATTCTTCCAATTGGTCAACTTCTGTGCTGAATTCCGGAATAATAGCTGCTTCTGCACCTGCGGCAATAGCACCGTTCAATGCCAAGAAGCCTGCATCACGTCCCATTACTTCAACAAAAAATAAACGTTCGTGAGAAGTTGCCGTATCACGGATTTTATCTACTGCATCTAAAATTGTGTTCAAAGCTGTATCATAGCCGATGGTGGTGTCGGTTCCATACAGGTCGTTGTCAATCGTTCCGGGCAGACCGATACAAGGAACATCAAATTCTTGTGCGAAAATACGTGCACCAGTCAAAGAACCGTCACCACCTATAATGACTAAAGCGTCGATTTCATGCTTCTTCATGTTTTCGTAAGCTTGTGCCCGTCCTTCGGGTGTCGTGAATTCTTTGCAACGGGCGGTCTTCAGAATGGTACCTCCCATTTGTATGATGTTACTAACATTTTGGCTTTTGAATTCCTGAATTTCATCTGTTACCAATCCTTTGTATCCTCTATAAATGCCATATACTTTCAAGCCGTTATAGATGGCAGAACGTGTGACTGCACGAATGGCAGCGTTCATTCCCGGAGCATCTCCTCCAGAGGTTAAAATACCAATGCTTTTAATCGTTCCCATAAATACCCATTTTAATATTTTTATGTCGCAAAGTTAACAAATTATCAGTTGGACAACGATAATTTTCTATTTTTTATTGGTCTATTTTTCGTTTAAGATTGCTTTTTTACATTCTTCCATCAA